>JAVVEZ010000096.1:0-12021 GCA_032250895.1 Pseudomonadales bacterium
CGGGAAAAACCCTGTCAAGCACTTTTTTCAAAAAATTGTGCTGAATAGTTACGTTCTGTTATCACTCCGACAACAAAAGCGACAACAACGATTATAAAAAACGAGGAGCAAGCAATGATTAAACCCCCATTCACCTTGAAGGCAAGTTCATCCGCACTGGCAATCGCCATCGGTGCGATTATCTTTCAACCCCAGGTCGCCAGTGCTCAACAACGACAGGCGACCCCGTTACAGGAAATCACTGTCACGGCCCGTAAACGAGAAGAATCCCTGCAGGATGTCCCCATTTCCGTGCAGGCGGTATCGGGTGAATTTATCGATGAACAGGGCATCGTCGATTTCCAGGGCATGGCCGCCTATACGCCCAGTTTCAGTTATACCACCGCTCCCGGCGCATCAGACCTCTACATCATGCGTGGTCTGGGCACTTCCGGCAGCGGCGCCCACTTCGAGCCCAGTGTCGGCCAGGTCTTCAATGGCTATTTCTCCACACGCAGCCGACTGGGCAGAGCCGCGCTGATCGACGTTGCACAGGTGGAAGTGCTGAAGGGCCCGCAAGGCGCCATCATCGGCAAGAATACCTCTCTGGGGGCGATCAACATTACTTCCAACAAGCCTACCGAGGTATTCGAAAGCAAATTTTCGGCGCAGTACAACTTCGATGCCAGCGAGGGTTATGAAGTGGAAGGCATGCTTTCCGGACCACTCGTCGATGGTATTCGCGCCCGGGCGGTGGTGAATTACCGGGATGTCGATGGCTGGATCGAGAACATCCCCACCGGCGACGACATCCAAAAGCAGGAAGATTTAACCTTCAGACTGATGCTTGATATCGATCTTACCGATTCCCTTACCGCCGAGCTGATGTATCAGCGCATGGACTACGAACGCCTTGGCAAGGCCCGCGTGGTTGCCGGTTGTTTTGAATTCGGTGGCTTCAGCCGTGCCAAGGCTGAAGCCATAGGCTTCAATTGTGACCTCGATGACAGCAACTCCACGCTTGATATCCGCCGCGAAAATCCTGCAGGCGAACCCTTCAATACCCGTGAGCCCTGGAATCTGGATTCGGACATGTTTGGTATCACCCTGACCTGGGACCTCGAGAATGCCGTTGTCACCTCGCTGTCTGCTCACACGCAATATGAAATAACCGATTTCTTCAGTGGTGATCAGATGAGCGCCATTACGCCCATCGGCGGTGGATTTTCCTCCACGGCCGGAGAGCGCATAGGCATCAACAACGCAGAAGATTATCATCAGTTCTATCAGGAACTGCGCATCAGTTCCACCGGTGGCGGCATGCTCGACTATACCGGTGGCGTGATGTATTTCAATGGCGAAATGAATTTTTTCCAGGCTTTCCATTCCATTCCCGGTGCCATTGGCAGCCCGGCAGGACCGGCTGTCTCCCGCAATGAATTCGCAGGCACGAATACGGAATCACTCGCGGCGTTCGGGCAGGTGGACTGGCATTTTACCGATCAGCTGACCCTGAGTCTGGGTGGCCGGGTCACCAACGAAGACCGCAAGGGGAGAAAGGCACAGGTTGCCGGAGAGGCCTACACCAGTGTTCTCGACTTCAGCCTGTGCAACCGTCCCGGCGTTCCATTGGCCGCCTGTACCATGGGTGACGATGGCCAGACCGTGGGGGGCTTCATCACCGGCGACATCGATAAAACCAATTTCTCCTACAATGTGTCATTGCAGTATGCCCTGGACAACAGCAACATGTTCTATGTCAGCCACGCTACAGGCTTCAAATCCGGCGGCTTTGACTTGCGTGGCGCAGGCGACCCCAGCAAGTTCATTTTTGCCGAGGAAGAGTCCCTGAATGTCGAAGTCGGTGGCAAGCATACCTTGCTGGATGGAACCTTTCGTTTCAACTGGACCCTGTATTACACCGATGTGGATGATTTGCAGTCCTCGGCCAACGATCCCTTCACCATACAACAGATCGTTGCGCCTGCCAATGTCACCAGCAAGGGCGTGGAGCTCGATTTTCTGTGGGCCGCCACCGACAACCTGAGTCTGAACTTCGTCGGAGCCTACACCGACGCAGAGTATGACAATTTCATTGGCTCCTGCTACCTTGGTCAGGCCTTTACGGGAACCGGCTGCTTCAACGTCGATGCCATGGGCAATGGCGTTCAGGATCTGAAGGGCCAGACCACACCGTACACGCCTGAATTCTCTTTCGTGGCCGGTGGCGAGTACAGAGTTCCCATGAACAACAATATGGATCTGAGCATATCCGGCAAATGGATTTATATGGACAAGCAATACATGTCCATAGAAAAAGATCCATTTGGCCTGCAAGGCTCTACCAACCGCCTGGACAGCACCATCTCGCTCAAGGGAGAGACCGCCAGCGGCAGCCCCTGGACCGTGGCCCTGGTTGGCAGAAATCTGACTGACAAGAAGGTTTTTGTCTTTGGCAATTCAACCACCTTGTCCAGCCAGGCGATCTTTACCACCAATCTGGAAGAAACGCGATCCATTGCCCTGCGGCTCTCGATGGGTTGGTAAACTGTTGACAGGGAACAAAAAAAGCCCGGTTATTACCGGGCTTTTTCAACAAACTGTTAGGCAAGTATTTGCGGCAGCCAAAGTGTGAGAGCGGGGAAGGCAACCAGCAGAATCACCCTGACAATCCCCGAAAGCAAAAACGGCATGACACCCACAAAGACTTCACGCAGAGTCGTGCCCAGTGCTTCCGCCTTGATGATAAGAACATTGAGACCCACAGGAGGCGTAATCAGCCCGAGTTCTACAACCACCAGAACAATGATCCCAAACCATATCTGGACATCAGAGACGGGCATACCAAAATCCAGACCCGACATGATCGGCCAAAAAATAGGCACGGTCAGAAAGATCATTGCCAGGCTGTCCAGCATGCAACCCAGGACCAGATAAAACAAAATGATCAGGGCCAGGATGACGTAGGGGTCAAGACTGCTGCCAGTGACCAGGTCGGCAATGAACTCCGGGAAACCGGAGATTGCCAGAAAAATATTCATGAAGTCCGCACCCAGAACGATGATGAAAATCATCGCTGTCGTGACGGCTGTGGCCTTGATGCTGTCTACGAAGCCTGCCAGACGCATTCCTCCCTGCCACCAGGCCAGAATGCCGGCACCAAACAAGCCCACGGCAGCGGCTTCCGTGGGATCAAACAAACCGACATAGATTCCACCTATCACCACCATGAACAACAGCAGGGTCGGCCAGGTGTTAAGCAGCGCCTTGATACGCTGGTCACGTCCGGTTATCGGACCCACCGGACCGGCGTCAGGCACGATTCGGACATAAAGCCAGATCGTCAACAGATAGCCGATCAAGGCAAGCAGACCCGGGATAAAGGCCGCCATGAACATTTTTACGATATTGGCCTCCACGGCCACGGCATAGACGATCAAGGCCACTGACGGCGGTATCAGAATGCCCAGCGTGCCTCCCGCCGCCAGCGCACCCGTCGCCAGCGCATTGGAATAGTTGTAGCGCTTGAGTTCCGGAAGTGAAACCCGTGCCATGGTCCCGGCCGTTGCCAGCGATGACCCGCATATTGCGCCAAAAGCACCACAGCCACAGACCGCAGCCATGGCCACGCCCCCACGCCGATGGCCAAGAAAGGTATTTGCCGCATCAAAAAGCTTGGCGCTCAGGCCCGAACGTGAAGCGAACTGTCCCATCAGCAGGAACATCGGGATGACTGAAAAACTGTACGAATTATAATTCCAGAAGGCAGCCGTTTTCATATAGGCCAGCACGGGGTCGACGCCCGACAGACTGACATAACCACCAATACCGACCACCAGCATGGCAACGCCTACCGGCATTCTGACAACCAGCAACAACGCCAATATCACGAACGCGGCAAGCGGCAGGGCCACATTCATCATTGGCGCATACTCCGCAGATCAAGGTAGGCCGTATATATACAGCAGACCAGCAGCAGTAAAAATGATACAACCCCAAACGGAAAAATTATCCACAGCGGGATCCCGATAATCACGGAAATGTCCCCCTGCCGAAACATGTCCGCCAGACCAAACAACATCTGCCAGGCAAAGAGCAAGGCGATAAAGGCGAAGATATAAGAAGAAACAACATCGAAAAATGTCTGCGTGCCTTTGGAGGCATGCGCCATGAACATATCGACCGTGACATGACCACGCTGCAACTGGCAGTAAGGAAGGCTCAGAAACACGGCAATTGCAGTACCCATGCCCACAATCTCAAAATCTCCGGGTACCGGCAGTAAAAACAATGCCCTGCCCAGAATGCTGATGATGACCAGCAGGGCCATCAGGCACAGCAATATGCCGCCTGTTATGGCAAATGCACTGGCAAGCCTGTTCAGGACAGTGGCCACTAATATTGATTCTCGTATTTTTGCAACAGCTCGCGTGCTTCCTGCAAGAGCTGTCTGCCGTCAATATTCTTTTTCGCAACGGTGGAAATCCATTTTTCAATGACTGGCTGCTCAATGCGCTCGCGCAATATGTCTACGTCCCCGGCAGGAATTTTGATCAACTCACCTGATTCAGCCGCCGCTTTTTCGCCTGGAACTTCAAAATCGACCCATTTTTGGGCAAACCAGTCCAGCGTGTTTTCTCCGGAATTGTTATCGATAACGGCCCTGAGATCTTCAGGCAAGGCCCGGTACGAATCCCAGTTCATCGCAAAAATGAATATCTGGGTTTGCAGGCGATCAGAGTGCGCCATATCGAAGCTTATATGATAATCCACCAGTTCATGAATCTTCAGGCCATACGACGCCTCATACGGAATGAAGGTGGCATCAATAATGCCTTTTGAAAGCATTTCCGGTATTTTTGGCACCGGCGTCCCCAGCGGAATTCCCCCCATGGCGTCAACGATCCAGCTACTGACTCTGCTGGGGACCCTGATTTTTTTCCCGGCGAAATCACCAGCGTTTCTGATGGGGGTTTTCGAATGGATCACCTGGCCGGCATGAGCAAAAATCTGCAATATTTTTACGTCGGAAAACTCTTCAGGATGGCCTTGTACAAAATCATACATGGCATGATTCATTACCCGCGTACTGCGCACCATGAAAGGCAACTCAAATACTTCAATATTGGGAAATCGCCCCGGGGTATATCCCGGCAAAGTCCATCCTATGTCAGTAATACCGTCCCGGATCTGATCTATTACCCCTGCTGATTGACCACCCAACTGCATGGAGGGAAATATTCTGATCTGTATGCGTCCATTTGACTCCCTGCTGACTTTATCCGCCCACTCGCTCAACATCAGGCGATGCGCCGGCGAAGCTGCAGACTGCATATGGTGCAGCTTCAAATAGAATATTTTCTCGCTTTCCTGCGCCTCGAGCCCGGCAGACCAGAAAGCCACAAAACCACCAAAACCCAACAGCTTGAAAAAAGCTTTCACCAGGGTTTTTGAAACGGATGACATTTGTGAAATATTCATTTGTAAATTTTGCCGGACCACAATATTTGATTGGCCTCATCCCAATGGGGGGGCTACAGATTGTCGTGGGGTATTCCCAACAAATCCATCAAGCCGCGATAGCCATGCTGAGCCATCCTTTTGCCCGCAAGGTCAAAATACTTGGGATCACCTTTTATTCCCAGACCCTCTATAAACCGATTCATGAAATTGAACAGGCAACATACCTGAACAGCATCATGCAGGGCTTGCTCATTCCAGCCTGCGGCAAAAACGGCCTCCGCATCGATTGCCTCCATCCCCGTCGGGTCGGTCGTCAACTTCCGCACATAACGCAGCAGTGGTTTCATTTTTTCATCAACCCCGGAACTTTCAATATCTTCCTTGAGTTTTTCCACCAACCCTTTTTCAACGCCCAGATGCTCTGCTGTGGCCGTATGAGCTCCGGTGCAGTAATAGCAACCATTCAATGAAGAAACATATGCCGCTATCAGCTCCATTTCTGCCGGCGTCAGCGGTGATGAGCCGCGCATGAGGATTTCATGAAATTCCAGCAGGGGCCTTACCGTTGCCGGGAATTTCTTCAGGACATCAAGAACTACTGGGTTGTTACCCAAACTTGGAAGAATAGACATACGTGCATCTCTTGTTGTTGCTACTGTTTATGATTAAAACCCAAAGAGGTAGACGCAAGAATACATTTTAATTTAAAAATATGGAAGCTTGGAACGCATGAATTGAGCACCATGCTCACAAATACATACCCGCTGAACGATCTGCGACAAACGTCCAGGGTAGCCCAACATGGAGTTTGCGTTATATAAGCGCGCAGTGGTGTCCAAACTGATCGAACGCGAGCGCCAGATCAGGTTGCATCTACGTTCCGTCGGGAGGTCTCTGGCGCGGGAATGATCATCGACGGCACGTTCAAGGGTATTACCCAACTATTTTTTTATTTTCAAGCACCGGTATTCTCAGAAGTCTCCTGTTACCGAAAGTTCCACGGAAGGTCCCCGCTTCCGGTTGCGGATTTCCCGGAATGACAGGGGTGTGAGATCACGGGGGCCGCTAAAGACGCGGCGATCCCGATGAAACGTACGGTTGAGTATGTTGCCGAACTGCAGACGGGTTCTGACGCCAAACCAGCGGGTGGTTTCCGCGTAAATATCCACGTCCAGAGTATCGGCGATGCCGTCGGTCTCGACGAATTCATCGAGGCCGAAAGCAGGAATTTCCGACTCGACAGCAACCATGCCACCCCAGGAAAAATAGAGGTCTGGCAGGTTCTGACGAAAATCCATCCTCACCGTGTATTCGCCTTCACCGGACAGAACTCGGGAACGTCTGGTTACCGGGTCTGTTACCGTGGAATCCTGCCAGCGACCGGTGAAATCGAGACGACCTCCCACGATACCGAGCCGGTCCAGCGGCAGCGTTATTTCCGTTTCTACGCCCCAGCGGCGGCCGTCACCGATATTTCCCGGAACCTCGAAGATGCCAGTCAAGGGCAGCATGTCCTGTACGTCATCGATCCAATGATGAAACAGTGTCAGGTTGACGGCGCCGATTTCCCCGAATCGCTGCTCGAACGTGAACTCGAAGAGCCAAGTGTTTTCCGGGCTCAGTTCTGGATTGCCCAAGTCGAACTGGTTATCACCGAAATTGGTGGAACTAACGAAGTCGTTGAAGTTCAGTTGGGCCACTTCCCGTTCCAGTCGGGTCCTGAACTGCCGCCCTGAAGCAGGCGTATAGGTCAGTATGACACGGGGCTTGATAAAAAAAAATGAACGTTCATTATCGACATCACCGCTTTGTGAAATCGTCGATCCTTCCACTGACAGGCCACTGTCGACCACGAACCGCCCGGGTCCCCAGGAATGGGTGAATTCCATATCCCAACGGACTTCCTCGACCCGAGTGTTGGCGCCAGGCAAGGGGAGCTCCCGGGGGCCGTCTCCCGCGTCTTCAAACAAGGAAAGGGCGTTTTCCAGACTGTTGAACGTACCTTCAAGGTTGGCTTCCAGGTAATGGCCTTCCAGGCCAGTCCAGTCCAGTTCAAACCGACCGATGATTTCCATTGTTTCCGTTTGACGCCCGGCCCGTGACGAGGATAAAAAACGTTCATCGGCGGCGAGCCTTTGCAGGGAAGTACGGCCTGTTCCGTCCTCGTAGTTGAGTAAGGCAATCGCCTTGCCGGTGTAATCCTTCGCCAGGGAAAACTCGGCGTCGCCGCCCAAGTCAAGGAAGATAGTATCACTGGTGTCCGCCTCCAAAAAAATCCGCCGGGGAGCGTCCGGATTGCTTGGTTTCCGAGAGGATTCCTCGAAATCACCGGACTTTTCCCTGCCACCCCTGGCATTGACATGAAAAAGCGCGCTTCCCAGACGGGTTTCCGTGTTCAGGTTGCCCTGGTAATCACGTCCCTGACTGTCGCTCACCTCGAACCGCTCTTCACTGACCACCCCTGCCATCACTAAGCGCTCAACTCCCCGTGGCTGTTGAAAGCGGTCTTCCCCTCCGGCTAGCCCCAAGGTGTACCGGGTGGTTCCCCAGCGTCCTGTTTTCGACACGCTGCCGGCCGGATTCACAGTATCGGTGTTGCCCGTGGTGCGCACTTTCATCTCCCAGCGCAACGCATCCACATCCTCGCCAAGGATGACATTGACGGCGACCGTCTGGCCACGCAGGTCAAGCCCGCCCGTCTCACCGCGGATGAGGTCGATGCGCGAAACGGCAGATGCCGGAATGCGGCTGAGAATTTCCCACGCGCTGTCATTCTTGGTGCTGGGGCGCTCCCCATTGATGAGAATGTTACCAGCGGTACCGCCAAAGCCCCGCAGTTGTCCGCCTTCATCCAAAGTGAAACCTGGCACTTGCTCTACCATATCCAGAGCGGTAACAGGGTTGTAGGGTGTGAAAAAGACAGCCTCGAAAGTGATGGATTTATTGTCGCCGGTGCTGGATGGAATGACGGACCTGGAAGCATTGTCATTGGGTACTGCGTCAAGTTGCGCCAGCACGGAAGCAGGAAAGGCAGAAATCAGAACGACGATAAAAGCCAGCGGGTAGTAATAGTAAAAGCCCAGCCGGGTGGATATCCGAACGGATATATTGCTTGTCCATCGGCTGCAAAGACTGATCATGGATGGAAACGCAATACGAGCTTTTGTGAAACCGAGTGCTGCCAGTACAACTCATTATCGAGCACGGCGATCGCGCAGAAGATTTCCTGACGGGGATCGATGACCGCATCATCTGTGTTTCCCGTATTGAAGCGCCGGGTCATTTCCAGAGTCCAGCCGATACCATCATGGACACCCTTACCTCTGATGTCCAGTTGGCTATCTGAAGGCGCTTGTGCTTGTATTTCATAGGATGGCAGGATGTCCCCACGAAAGCTCTCAGGAGGTTCGACCTCCTTATATGAAGCCATACCTGCATCCATGGGCCGTGCGATGTAGATGACTGCACGGCCACCCAATTGATACGGCAATGCGCCGTCAACCGGCTCAGTGGAAATGATGTGACGTTTGTCATCGACCCAACCATCCAGATTGCTTCTACCGGCCTTCCAGTGCCAGACATCCGCGGAAAATGACTTGCCTTCAGGCAGCATACTGACCTGAAATTCTCCTTCCAGGGGAAATTCCAGGGCAAACTGATCATCCGCCAGAGTGGGCCGCTCATAGCGCTCGCTTTCGGCATGCCAAATATAGGGATCGCGCAGATCGCTGCGGGTAGGATCGGGCCATTGCGCCAGAACGTATAGGGAGTCCTCGGTATGAAGTGCGCGTAACACCACCTCCCTGGGATCAGTACCGCCAAACGCCCTCCTGACAACCACCGTTAATGCAACGGCTGATTCCCAAACTTCATCCATGCCGCCATCAATTGTGGGAGAAGTACTCGTGTAGGTTGAAACCCATTCAAGCGGTGCTTCCTGAGCAAGAGATGACGCTGCAAAAAAGATAAGAATCGACCCCATAATGGAGCGAGTTGGTTTCAGCATAAAAAAGTCCTTTTGTGTCTCCATAATTTGTGTCCCATGAATGGATAAGATAAAAGAATTACACCCTGCCTTCGACGGCCCTGTTCAGTCTTTCAGCAGCCACTGCCCAGTTAATGTTTCTGAAAAAGGCATCCAGATATTGCCCAGTGGCTGCCCCGAAGTCCATGTGGTAGGAGTGTTCATACATGTCCATGACCAGGATGGGGACTGATGCTGCCGGCGCATGCATGTGATCCCACATCCAGTAATTTTCCAGGGTTTGCGCATGGAAGTTCCATGCCAGCATTACCCAGCCGGAGCCGCCGCCCAGTCCGGAGCCGATCCTGCGGAACTCCTTCTCCCAGTTTTGCGTGTTGCCGAAAGCACGGGCCAGTTCCCGGTCCAGTTCAATGTCACGGCTGCCGGGCGGAGCCATGTTGTCAAAATAATATTCATGTAAAACCACGGAGCCGGTACGCATGAGATGCTCGCGCTTCAAATCGTTATAGACAAAGGCAGGCTGGTCCTCATCCGCCAGTGCCATTTGCAATCGCTGTTTGAGCGTATTCAACGCACGCACGGAACCGCCGTAATTGTTCTGCCAGTGAGACACGATAAGCCGTTCTGACAGGCCGTCGAGTTGAGATGGATCAAATGCAAGTGGTTTTAATTCCAGATTGCCTTGAAACGCATCCGGCACCTGCGACCGTTGCTGACCCATGACGGACATCGACGCCAAAGCGGGCAACGCCAATGTCCCCAGTGCCGCCGATTTCAGGAAAGTGCGTTTTGTATGATTTGTCATATGAGACCTCCTGTGCTTAAAAAGATCGTACCGTGGGGAAGTTTTCCCTGAGGCAAAATGCCTAATTGCCGCAGGGGGGCAAGATAGCATCGAATGATTAAGACAGTATTACACGCTTGATACCGGCTTGAGAGTGCCCCCTTAATATTCCTGTAATTATTTTCAGTACAATGGAAACACTTTCGACACGAGAGACAGCAGGGTTGAGATAAAGGGGTAAACCTAGTGAGCCGGGGTGGCCATGCGTATTTTGATCGTTGAGGATGAAGGCCGTATCCAGGAAATCTTAACTTCTGCCTTACAAAAGGCGGGGTTTGCCACAGACTCCGTGCTCACGGCTGGCGGGGCAGATCTGGCGCTGCTGGGAGTCTCCTACGATGCCCTGATCCTTGATCTGGGTTTGCCGGATCGTGACGGACTGAAGGTCCTGGAGAAGGTCCGCGCCACTGATAACGAGTTGCCAATATTGATCCTGACAGCCCGAGACAGCGTCGAAGATCGCGTCCTCGGACTGGATGCCGGGGCGGATGATTACCTGGTCAAACCCTTTGCCATCGTTGAATTGCTGGCGCGTCTGAATGCGCTTCTACGCCGCCCGGGAGGCGCCCTCGGCACGGTGCTGACGGCAGGGAATGTCATTCTGGATACCCGCGGCCGCGACGTGAAAGTCGGTGACACATCGCTGGTGCTTTACCGGCGGGAGACGTCACTGCTGGAATATCTCATGCGCCGTCTGGGCCGCGTTGTACCCCGCGACGTACTGGAAGAAAAATTATACGGTTTCGATGAGGAGGTGGATTCCAACGCGGTGCCCGTGCATATTCATTTCCTGCGCAGGAAACTGGCCGGGGTAAACGCCACCGTGGAAATTCATACCGTCCGCGGCATTGGCTATTTGTTGGATGAGAAGCGCGATGATCAGGTTTAGAATCAATTCCCTTGAACTTAGATTGGCGGGTCTGATGGGAGCATTATTGCTCGCCACCACAGCATTGGCCGTTGCGGTGCTTTTCCTTGAAACGAATAGCGCCGTACGGTCATTAAGCAATCAGAATCTGCTCGAAAGGGCACGCCTGTTAAGCCAGTCGGTGTTATCAACCGGTTCACCGATGCTTCCGTCCGATCTTGCAAGTCTTTACGATGATCCAGAGCAACCAGAAATGTATGCGATACGGGAAAGTAACGGGACTGTCCTTGCCGCCTCAAACCCCGATATCCGCAGATGGGTGACCACACAAGCCATGCCCGCCAGTGAGCCAGGTATCTTTAAACTGGAAAATTTCAGATCCACAACCCAGGAATATTATGGGCTCAGTATTTTACTCGATTCCTCCACCGGGCCACTCGCCGTCACGGTGGCCAATGCCGGAGACGACGATTCGCTCCTGCATGCCATGATGGAAGAGTTTGCCGAGGATGTTGCCTGGGTAATTCCCGTGTTTATTCTCGTCACTTTGCTGGTGGGCACTTTCGCTATTCGCAGCGGCTTAAAGCCGGTACGAGAAATTGCCGAACAGGCGGCGGCAATAGAGCCAGAAGCCATGTCGGTGAGACTGAATGAAAAAAACTTACCGGTGGAAATCCGGCCCCTGGTGGAAGCCGTCAATAAAGCGTTGGACCGCCTGGAGGCCGGGTTCGATCAACAACGCCGGTTTACCGCAAACGCGGCCCATGAACTGCGCACACCGCTGACCATTATTACCGGTGCGCTGGATATGCTGCCGGGCAATGGCGACATTGAAAAGATCAAGGTTGACGTCGCCCGTATGAACCGCCTCATTGATCAATT
>JAVVEZ010000013.1:0-54557 GCA_032250895.1 Pseudomonadales bacterium
GGTCGCCTTCGGCACGAGTATCGGCGAGCGCTTTCACCTGATCGGTTCCATGCAGGCCCTGGAGATCAACCAGATCCGGCGCGATCCGGCGGACCTGGTGGACAAGGGTGGCTATTTTCAGCGCTGGGGCTGGGTTACCAACCCCGAATGGTTCCCGGGCGCACCGGCCGGTGTTCCGCAACGCCTGACCTTGCCCAATGTGGTGTCCAGTGAACACAGCCCCTCCGGCGTGATCTGGGCTCGCAACGGCACCAACAGCCGGAGTCCTTTGATTCCCTTTGCACTGAATGGCATGACCTTCACCGATGACGGCAGCAGTGTCAGGCCCTTCATCCTGGGTGATGTGGTGGCGGCGCCCAACCGTTCCGGCAGCACCAAGTCCATGTCCGGTGGTCCCGAGGCTGTCCGGGGCAACCTGGCCTTTACCGGTGGTCCCTCTGGCGCCGAGACCATCAACCGTTCCTTCTTTCTGGGCGGCAAGTACGATGTGACGGACACCTTCTCGGTGTATGCGCAGGGCATGGCCGGTCGCTCCGAGTCCAACAACCGGACCAACCGGGGAGGTTTTTCACTGCAGGATGGCTGGTTTGCGACAGTGTTCCGCGAAAATGCCTTCCTGCCGGATGAAGTGGCGGCGGCGATGGATGCGGCCGGTATCGACTCCTTCCAGTTGCATAAATTGGGCTCTTTTATCGGATCCAATGACATTTTTGATGAAAGAGAAGACCGAAATGTGTTCACGTCGGTGTCCTGGAGTGTGGGCTTCGATGCCGATCTGCCGGCACTGCCCTGGGGTGGAGGTGGTGGCTGGCATGCCCGGGGTTCCTGGCAGAGCGGCCGCTCGGACAAGAATTCGGCGGTACACGATGATCTGCGCGTAGACCGTCTGTTCCTGGCCATGGATGCGGTACGTGATCCGGCCACCGGCGCCATTGTCTGTAATGTGCAGCGGTTCAACCCGACCCCGGCGCAACTGGCTGCGACGCCTGCCGTGCAGGGCCGTCTGGCTTCACCCGGTGGTACGCCGGGTGGCAGTATCGTAAGACCGACCACCGATCCGCTGGCCTCGCCGATCGGCCTGGACAACACAGTGCAGGACTGCGTGCCCTTCAACGTGATGGGGGCCGGTGGTTTGAGCGAAGACGCCCAACGCTACCTGGTTACGCCGAAGATCGGCCGCAGCATCGTCACGCAGGATTTTACCGAATTACTGTTGACCGGGGAGCTGTACGAGGGCTGGGGTTATGGCCCGATCTCCATGGCCTTCGGCGGTACCTATCGTCAGCAGGACTTCGATGACGGCGCCTTCCCGAAATCCATCGATGTACTGGGACCTCCTTTGAACGCGCCAGAACTGGGGATCCGCGGCATTCCGCCGGGCTTTACTGCGGGTAGTGCCAATCTGCACCAGTTCTCTACTGTGCCCAATGTGGGAGGGAAGTTCAACGTCTGGGAAGCCTTTGTGGAGTTGAATGTGCCGGTCTGGGAATCGGCCTCCGGCAACCAGCGTCTGGGACTCGATGGGGCCTTCCGCACATCGCACTACAGCACGGTGGAAGGCGCTGTCGAGAGCTACAAGTTCGGGGCGGACATGCAGTTGGTAGAGGATCTGCGGGTGCGTGCCACCTATTCCCGGGATGCGCGGGAAGCGAATTTTAGGGAACTGTTCGACCAGCAGGGCGGTGGTGGCGCGGTCAACGACCCGCGCTTCAACAACACCAACTTTCAGATTACCTCAGTGGCCGGGGGTAACCCGAACCTGAATCCGGAAGCGTCCAGCACCTATGTGCTCGGGGGGGTCTTCACGCCACGTTGGGTGCCGGGCCTGAATTTCTCGGTGGACTGGTATGAAACCAAGATCGCCGGAGCGATTTCCACGCTGGGCCTGCAGCGCATCGTGGATGAGTGTGAGATCGAAGGTGTACAGTCCCTGTGCAACCAGATCGAACGGGATCCGAACACCGGTTTTATCGGGCGCATCTTCAATACCTTCCTGAACGTGGCCAAGGCCAAGGTGGAGGGGATCGATTTCGAGACCTCTTACCGGATGGAGCCGAATTTTTTCGGCAATCAGGCTGAGACCTTGAGCGTGCGCGCATTGGCGGGCTATGTGCTCGAACGTTCCGACACGCCGCTCGGTGGTGTGCCCTTCGATGTGGCAGGTGTCACCAATACACCGGAATGGACAGGAAATATCACCACGACCTATGGTGTAGGCCCCTATTCCTTCCAGCTGCAGGGCCGTTTCATCGATTCCACGATCATCAATGCGCGTTGGGTTGAAGGTGTGGATGTCGATGACAACAGCATTTCGTCTATGACCTGGTGGAATGGGCAGATTGCCTACAATGGTGAAACCAGCAATGGTGGCGCGTGGAATGTGGCGCTGAACATCCAGAACCTGTTTGATCGTGAGCCGCCGATCCAGCCGAGTTTTGGTACCCGAGGCGGTGCTCAGACCACTAGCGCCAACTACGATACCTTTGGCCGGCGCTACAACCTCAGCTTTAATCTGAATTTCTGATTGAAGTCGAGTGAGATAGTCGAGCGAGACAGAAAAAACGGGGCATCATGCCCCGTTTTTTTGCTGTCTGAAATGCTGGCCAGCCGGGTAAGACGCGTCTTGTCTATTTATTTTCCACCTGCTTCGTCCCGCACAGGCGCATGGAGTGACGGCTCGTTCAGAACTTCCCTAAAGTAGTTGACCTGGTGCCTCAGGCGGCCTTGTGTGGCCCGGACACCCGTGTCAGAAAGGAGTCAAAAGCGCGCATGTCAGCAAGTAGTGCTTGACAAGCGGGGGGCAATCACTAATCCTTTGTTGTCTGTTATTTATATAAAAATCATCTCTTATCTATGTCGAATGTCGGGGGGCTATGACATGAAAAAATCATCCGGTTCAGATACAGGGCAGGACCTTCTCGATCGCCGCGGCTTTCTCAAGGGAGCCGCCACCGGTGCCGGTGTCGCCGCACTCGCTACGGCCGTCCCGGGAGCGCAGGCCCAGACCCCCTCTGCCTTTGCGTCTTCCGTGGCAGCCCCAACGACACAGCAGCTTGCCCGTGATGCCGGTGCACTGGCTCCTCCGACGGCGGAACGTGCCGTGGTAAGACCCGGTTCAGACCTCATGGTACAGGTCCTCAAGGATCTGGGTATTGAGTACGTGGCCTCCAATCCGGGCTCCAGTTTTGAGGGGATTCAGGAATCCATCGCCAACTACGGCAATCCGCCCAACCACAGGCCCGAATTCATCACGGCCCTGCATGAAGAAAGCTCCGTGGATATGGCCAACGGCTATGGCAAGGCCGAAGGCAAACCCATGTGTGCAATGCTGCATGGCACCATCGGCATCCAGCATGCATCCATGGCCATTTACCAGGCCTTTTATTCGGGCACACCGATGTTGCTGATAGCGGGCCGTGATGACGGCTTCATTCAGGCTCATACTGCCAATGACATGGCCGCCATGTGCCGCAGCTTCACCAAATGGGATGCCCAGCCGACCAGTCTGGAAGGCACTCTGGAGGCCATCCAGGAGGCCTACCGGCAGGCGATCACGCCACCGACCGGACCGGCGCTGGTGGTGATCGATATGGAGTTCCAGAAAGAAGAAGCCCGGGACATGAAGGTGCCGGCCTATGTGCCTCCGGTGATCAAGGGCATCGATACGGCCACTGCCCGGGATATTGCGAAAGCACTGCTCAGTGCCAGTAATCCGCGCATCAACGTGGGCAGCCTGAGGACGCCCGAAGGAGTTGAAGCGGCAGTGCAACTGGCGGAATTGGTAGGCGCCTGCACCAGCACGGCGGCCACCAGCCTGCCCATGAGCTTTCCGGAGCGACATCCGCTGTGTGGGCCGGGTGCGGACGCCAATTACGATTATGTGCTGGGGCTGGAGGCCAATTCACCCAATATTTCCATTCAGCGTCCCACGGTAGAAGCGCTGACGGTTCGGCGCGATCAGGCAGGAATCGGTTTCGGCGGGCTCAGAACCAACGGTCCCGCTTCTGCTTTCGGGCAGGGACAACAAGACAAGCAGGGCACTGTGCTGGAGACTGATGCCCAGGCCAGTATCCCGCTGATCATCAACGAGGTGAGCCGTCAGCTCAGCGCCAAACAGAAGACTGTGATCGAACAGCGCAAGGCCCGTCATGCCGCTGCCAATCAGCAGGCCTATGTGGCGGCATTGCGGCAGGCCATCGATGTGAAGAGGAAGGGCTGGAACCAGAGTCCGGTCAGCACGGCCCGCATCTATGCCGAACTGTGGCCCTTGATCATGAATGAGGACTGGTGTCTGGCATCGCCCAGTAATTTCTCCGGTGGACATCACCGCCAGCTCTGGGAGCATAACAAGCCTTACAGCTATCTGGGCGGGCAGGGTGCCGGTGGCATGGGTTATGGTGCCGGTGCCTGTACCGGTGCCGGGCTGGCGGCGCGTGAACGTGGCCGCATCGTCATCAATGTGCAGACCGATGGCGACATGAACTATGCGCCGGGGTCGCTGTGGACCCAGACTCACCATCGCCTGCCGGTGCTCAACATCATGCACAACAACAGGGCCTGGCATCAGGAGCTGATGTTCCTGGAATACATGGCCGGTGTGCGCGGACGTGGCACCGATCGTGGCCATATTGGTACGACCTTGCGGGATCCTTTCATCAGCTATGCCAAAATGGCTGAGGCCTACGGGATGGCAGGGGAAGGCCCCATCGATGACCCGGAGCAGGTGGCGCCGGCACTGGCCAGAGGGCTGGCGGCCGTTAAAAGCGGCGAGCCCTATATGATCGATATTCTGACGCAGCCCCGTTAACAGGCAGGACGGTAGTGAGAGGAGAACAGTAGTGAAACACAGCTTTAAAGGTCTTGTGGGATTTCTTGTTCCAGTGCTTGCTGGTGTGTTGTCGGTGGGCGTGAGTGCCCAGCAGATTCCGCAGGGCCCGGTGACCGGCAATGCGGACCGGGGGGCGGCGCTTTTCTACAAGCATACCTGCTATGGCTGCCATGGCTTCAACGGCCAGACCGGACGCCAGGATCTGGTGGGCACCAACAGTGGCATCCTGATCAACGAAGACACCTTCACCGCCTTTCTCAGAGGCCGCCAGAATGTCGCCCCGCTGCTGCCTTCCACCAGCATGCCAAACTACCCGGCAAACGCGCTGAGCGATGCGGAAGCGAAGGATGTCTATGCCTACATTCGCTCCATGCGGGTGGATGCGCCCGAGACCGGAGGCATCCCGGCCTTTCAGGCCATTCTGGAATCGGCACAGCGGCCTTATCAGCCGTAGAACCTTGTCTTAAGCAAGTTCCCTGACAGGCTGTTGAAAAACAGCCTGCCAACAAACTGCCAATGGTCATTGATTGCCCTGGCCGCGACGACCCTGCCCCGGTGACCGGTTTCGTCCCATGCCGGGCCGGGGCTGGGGTCTGCCTTCCCCATCGGCACGCTGGGCCCGTCTCTCTTCTGCACGGGCAGCGGCGTCAGGATTGTTGGCCAGAAACTCTTCCCGGGCTGCCCGGCGTTCTTCCATGCGGGCTGCTGCTTCCGGGTTGTTTTCCAGGAATTCGGCGCGTCTTTGTTCCATCTCTGCCCGGCGTTCTTCAAATCGTGCCGTTCTGTCCACTGCCTCATTGTCGTCACTGTCCTGGGCCTGTACCGGTGCCGTCAGCAACAGGCCAAGCAATAGCAGCTCGGCGCCGGTGGGCAGGATTTTTACCAATTTGATTTTCATAGAATTGTTCCCGTTCCTTGTCTGTGGGGTACCCCTTGGCACGCCCTGATCCCATTCAACGCAAAGATGTTCATTCCGTTGACGGAGGAAGACCGGGAGGGCTTCAGTAAATTTTTGGTTTGACACAAGTGGCCATTCCCCTCACGCTCCGCAAAACCATGGAGAGGGGGCTGATGTTGCCAGAGGTTGTGAGTCTTGATGCTTTGCCGAATGGGAGCGGTTTGCAGCACTAGGTTTTACGCCGTTTCAGTTATAATTGCGCACCGCATACTTATTCTTCGGTGAGGGCTGCCTATCTGGAAATGCACTGCGTGGAGACCGCCATCACCCGGGGGCAGATACTGGAACCAGGACAGTGGCACAGTATGATTCAGCAAATCAGCTGAAAATTGCACAGAGGGCCTATGAAAACACTCGTGACTGTCGCTGAACTGGCAAGGCAGCTGGACAATCCGCTGTGGCTCGTTGCCGACTGCCGCTTTTCCCTGACAGATGTCTGCGCCGGCTACAAGGCCTGGCTTGATACGCATATTCCCGGTGCCTTTCATGCCGATGTGAATCTACATCTGAGTGCCGCCCATATTCCGGGTATCACCGGGCGTCATCCCTTGCCCGACCAGGAACAGTGGCGGCAGCAGGTGCAGAACTGGGGCATCACGCCGACGCGGCAGGTGGTGGTCTATGATGATGCCGGCGGCGCATTTGCGGCCCGAATGTGGTGGATGCTGCGCTGGCTTGGCCATGAGAATGTCGCCGTTCTGGATGGTGGCTGGCAGGCATGGAATAAACAAGGCTTGCCGGTCAGCACGCAGTTGTCGACACCCGCCGTGAATACAAAAGAGATGTGTGGGGTGCGGACACCGTTGACGCGCCTGATCAGTGCCGATGCCATCGATGGCAGCAAGCACTTGCTGCTCGACGCCAGGGAACTGCCCCGTTTCAGAGGAGAAAGCGAAACGATCGATCCGGTGGCCGGTCATATTCCCGGTGCCAGGTGCTCGCCCTTCAGTGCCAATCTGGATGCCCAGGGCTGTTTCAAAACCGGGGCCGCGTTGCGTGAAAAATTTGCCGCGGCAGGGGTGACGACTGATGAGCGTGACCTGGTCTGTTATTGTGGCTCGGGCCTGACCGCCACACACAATATCCTGGCCCTGAAACTTGCCGGTTTTGAGGAGCCGCTGCTCTATGCCGGGTCCTGGAGCGACTGGATTACCGACCCGCACAGGCCCCGGGCGAGTGGAGATGATTAGGATGGTATGGCGCTTGTTGCAGGGAGTCGTCCGATGAGTCTGCATATTCACCTGGACACAGTGGGGGGTATCTCCGGCGATATGTTTGTGGCTGCCCTGCTGGATTGCTGGCCGGAATTTGCCGAACATCTGGAGGAGCAGATAGCCAAAGCGGGGTTCGCGGATCTGGTGAAGCTGGATGTGAGCGCAAAAAACGATGGTGTGTTACAGGGCACCGGCTTCCAGGTGACAGACCTGAACTCCTCTCACCCTCATCACCTGTTGCGGCATCTCGGGGCCCCGCCGGCTCACGATCACCGCCATTATCGCGAGATTCGGGCAGTGCTGGAGGCCAGTGAACTGGCGCCGGATGTCAAAGCTCATGCCCTGGGTATTTTTCATTGTCTGGCAGAGGCGGAAGCCCGGGTCCATGGCAAGGAAATCGCTGCCGTTGCCTTTCATGAAGTCGGGGCCTGGGATTCCATCGCCGACATCATTGCCGCTGCCTGGCTGATAGCGGCCAGCGGTGCGTCCAGCTGGTCGGTTTCCAGCCTGCCATTGGGCCGGGGCCTGGTCAAAACCGCACATGGCATGCTGCCCCTGCCGGCCCCGGCCGTTGCCTTGTTGCTGGAGGGTTTCCGGTTTCATGATGATGGCCTGGAGGGTGAGCGGATCACGCCCACCGGTGCGGCCATTCTCCGTTATCTCGAGGTCAGTCAGCAGGCCCGGCCCGGTATCGCTTTGCGCCTGCAGAAAAGTGGTCTTGGCTTTGGCAGCCGGCACTTTCCAGGGCTCAGCAATGTGCTGAGGATACTGGTATTTGCAGCCGACGAAGTGGAAAAACCCTGGCAGGAAGACCAGGTGCTGAAACTGAGTTTTGAGATAGACGATCAGAGCCAGGAAGATCTGGCACTCGGTCTTGACCGGATCAGAAACATCGAAGGTGTACTGGATATCAATCAGCAGGCCGTTACCGGGAAAAAACAGCGTGCGGCGCTCAGCATTCAGGTGCTGGCAGAGCCGGGGTCTGCGGACAAGGTGCTGGCGGCCTGTTTCAATGAAACCACGACATTGGGCATCCGGCAGCAGACGCTCAGACGGGCAATCCTGCCCCGCTGTTCCCGGACCGTAGAGCTGGACGAACGCCGGTATCAGGCGAAAGTCGTCCGGCGTCCGGACGGACATTTCAGCGCCAAGGCGGAGTTGAGCGACTTGCTGCATACAAAGTTGAATCATGGCGAGAGAGAGCAGCTCCGGCAACGAATAGAGGCAGGCGCACTCGCCGCCGGCCCGCCTGGGAAGGGCGATGATGAATAAGGATATCGGTGAGTGCCTGAAAAAACTGCAAGCCGTCATCAGGGAACTTGCGCCATTTGCCGTGGCGGTCAGCGGTGGTGTCGACAGCATGACCCTTGCCGTCATTGCCGGCCGCCTGGATAAGGGCACGCGTATCTTCCATGCCCTGTCACCAGCGGTTCCCGACGCGGCGACGCGCAGGGTGGAGAACTATGCGCAACAGGAAGGCTGGCATCTGCACCTTGTCAATGCCGGAGAAATGGCGGATCCAGACTATCTCAGCAATCCCGTCAACCGCTGTTATTTCTGCAAGTCACGCCTGTATGATAGGATTCGTTCCATAACCAATCTGAATATTGCATCAGGCACCAATACGGATGATCTGAGCGATTATCGACCGGGCCTGAAGGCGGCATCGGAAAGACATATTCATCATCCCTTTGTCACCGCCGCCATCGATAAAAAAACCGTCAGGGCCCTGGCCAGGCATCTGGGTCTGACGGATCTGGCAGCATTGCCCGCAGCCCCCTGTTTGTCGAGCCGGATAAGCACCGGTATCGGAATTCAGGCGGAGTTGTTGCCCCTTGTCGATCGGGTTGAAACGGAAATCAGAAGTTTGCTGGAAGCGTTCATGCACGTGGATTCCGTCCGTTGCCGGGTGCGCCCGGATCACCTTGCCATTGAACTGGCGGCAGATCATGAAATCGATGGGCATTCTTCCCAGGCTGGCTGTATCCGCAAAAAGGTCAGTGAAATTTTCCATGGCAGCGGTTTTGAAAAATACTGTTCAAAAATAGTCATTGAGCCCTATAGACGAGGCAGTGCGTTTATTCGGGTGAGGGAGCAGACCTTGGAGGTGAATGCTTGAACATGGTCAGTGAGATTACTCTGGACTTTGACCGTCATACGCGCACCGGCTTGAGTGAGGCGCTTATGTGCAGCGGTAAAAGCCTGCGGCAGTTACAGTCGATTCTGGATGAGGTGCAGCACCGGCAAGCGGCCATGCTGCTGACCCGGCTCGATGCCTCGCGTGCGGCGGCCTTGAAAATTACAGGTGGCTCCCTGGATTATGATGAAATCTCGCAGACGGCTTTTTACCAGGCCGGGGAAGCGTGTGCATCCGTCCGCGCGGAGGTGGCGGTGATAAGCGGTGGCAGTTCGGATGTGCCTGTCGCCAGGGAAGCGCTCAGGACGCTGGCGTTCTATGGTGTCGAGGCTCAGGAAATCCACGACATTGGTGTCGCGGGCCTTTGGCGGTTACAGATGCAACTGCAAAACCTGAGCAGCAAAAGTGTCATTGTCTGTGTGGCCGGCATGGATGCCGCCTTGCCCACCGTGCTCGCCGGTCTGGTGCCGGGCCTGGTCATCGCCGTACCGACTTCCGTGGGTTACGGTATGGCGCGGCAGGGCGAGACGGCCCTTAACGCACTGTTGTGCAGTTGTGCCCAGGGCCTGGTCGTGGTCAATATCGACAACGGCTTTGGTGCCGCCTGTGCCGCCATGCGGGCGCTGAGAATGCAGCACGCCTTTCCCGGGCCAAAGTCTTGAAGGTACTGGTCATCCAGTCGTACAAAACGGAACAGGTGCCGATCTGGATCGAGCGCTGTCTGGAGACGGTGCGGCACTGGGCGCAGCGCCAGCGTCATGATTACCGCTTTGTCGGGGATGAAATCTTTGCGCGGGTGCCACGCTGGTATCTGGAAAAAGTCGGGGACAAGTTGCCGGTCGCGATCGATTACGCACGCCTGCTTGTGCTGCAGGAAGCCCTGGCAGCCGGCTATGAACAGGTCCTGTGGTTCGATGCGGATACATTGATCCTGGATCAGGATCTGAGCCTGGACTTCGAGGGTTCCTGTGCCTTTGGCCAGGAGCACTGGGTACAGTTGGACAGCCCCTGCCGTTACCGTATTGTCAAGAATGTGCACAATGCCCTGTGCGTCTTCAGGCAGAATTGTGTGCTCTTGCCCTTTCTGATCGAGACGGTAGCAAGCATTATAAAGCGGGTTGACCCCGAGCGCATTGCGCCCCAGATGGTGGGTCCGAAGCTGTTGACGGCGCTGCACACTATCGCCGGATTTACGCTGTTGCCGCAATGCGGGGCCTTGAGCCCGGAGGTTCTGTACGATCTCACGCAGGGGGGAGGTCCCGCCCTGGACCTGCAAAGACAGAAACAAGCGGTGCGACTGCAGGCGGTAAACCTGTGTGCCTCCCTGATCGATGCGGACATCGCCCTGAGGGCAGTGGACTGCCTGCTTGCTGACGGGATATAGATAATTTTTTCATAAGCGGTATCATGCAGGAATGCAGGACTGATCCATAACTAGGGTAAAACACCCAACAAGCAGAGAGGGGATGGCACATGGCAGGCATTACACTGGAAAATATCACAGAGGCGGTAATCAATCACGGTGATGGCGGCAAGACAAACCCCCGCCTGCATCAGATTTACGCCAGCCTGGTCAAACACCTTCACGCCTTTCAGAAAGAGGTGAACCTGAATACGGCAGAGCTGGAGATCGGCCGCCAGTTCTTGTTCAAGCTGGCTCAGCCCAACCAGGATTTTCCGATGGGGGAGATTCACCTGATGTCAGACTGCCTGGGAATTTCCGAACTGTGCATCCTGCTGGAAGACCAGAACAATGTTGCCACCACCGAGGCAAACGTGGAGGGGCCGCTCTACATCGAGGGTGCTCCGCTGCGTCAGTCGGGTGACAGAATCGGCGAGGATGCCGATGGTGATCCTCTTTTTGTCCATCACAAGGTCCTCGATACCAGCGGGCAGCCGCTGGCGGGAGCCGTCGTCGATGTCTGGCATCCCAATCATGAAGGCTTTTATTATGTCCAGCGCGACTATCTGCCGGACTGGAATTTCTATGCCAAGTTCAAGACCGATGCCAGGGGTGAATTCGATTACGAGTCGGTCGTCCCGGGGGATTACCCCGTGCCCACCTCGGGGCCTACCGGCACCATGCTGGAACAGCTGGGCCGCCATGGCAATCGTCCGGCTCATATTCACTATGTCATCCGCGCCCCGGGTCATGCCGATTTCACCACCATGGCGTATATGAATCACTCGCCCTATGTCGATTCGGACACGATTTTCTCGGTGAAGGATTTCCGCGTCGATCTGCTCAGACATGATTCTGCGGCAGCCATGGCCGAACGCGGCGTCTCCAAGCCGTTTTATACGCTGGACTATACCTTTGTCATTCCCTGATCGGCCATATATGGACACAGTCACAACGATCGAGGTGCTTGGCAAGGACATGGAAGTGTTTCTGTTCAGGCCGCAGGGGCCTGGTCCCCATCCGGGCCTGTTGCTGGCCCAGCATATTCCCATGGGCCACACAGGCATTGAGAATGACCTGTTCACCCTGAGCACAGCCCGCCGTTTTGCCAGTGAAGGTTATCATGTTGCCGTGCCCTTTCTTTTTCATTGGTGGCCCAAAGCCGCACCCCTGGAGCAGAAACGTGAAGAAAGCCGGGATGACTGGATGGTGGCGGATATGCAGGCGGCTTTTGCACTGCTCAGACAGGAAGAAGGTGTCGATCCACAGCGAATCGGTCTGGTGGGCCATTGCTGGGGTGGGCGGGTGGCCTGGTTGGCGGGTTGTCATCTGCCGGAATTGAAGGCGCTGGCCATTTTTTATGGTGGCAATATCAAGAAGGCACTGGGGCAGGGTAACCCAGCCCCCTTGACCCTGGCGGCCAATATTCCCTGCCCGGTCATCGGTTTTTTTGGCAATGAAGACAGCAATCCCTCTCCTGAGGATGTGGCAGATTACAGTGCCGCACTGTCGGCAGCGGGAGTGGCCCATGAATTTCATCAGTATGACGGGGCCGGTCATGCCTTCCAGAATTTCCCGATGCCGGAACGCTACCATGCGGCGGCTGCGGCAGATGCCTGGGAGAAAGTGCTGACCTTTCTGGATGCCCATCTGCAGGGCCGTCCGCAATAGAAACAGAACTTCATCAAAAAATACCGAAGCAGCTGCTATGGGGAAACAGCTGCTCCGGCTAAGGAACGGGAGTGGAATACGAGGAGTCCAGCGTATTGCACCCCCTGCCGGATTGGCCAAAAGAGGAGTTTTTCTTTGACTGACCGGTCAGTCAGTCTTATAATTTTTTGCGGCATTGTCAAGCATAAAATGTAAAGCAGGCATACGGGGCGTCATGGTAGCGAAAGAAACAAAATTTCAGACCAAGAGTGGCCACATTGGCGCTTGTGGCAACCGGCGCGAGCAGGCCAGGGAGGCGCGACGCCTGGATATTCTCGATGCCGGCTTCGCCGAGTTCACCCGCGAGGGCTTTACGGCTACCCGGCTGGAGGATGTGGCGGCGCGGGCCGGAATTGGCAAGGGGACGATTTATCTCTACTTCGACAGCAAGGAGAGCCTGTTTGAAGAGGTGGTCAGAATGAATCTGCTGCCGCCGGTTGATGCGATACTGGACATGATCTCGAAATTTGAAGGCTCAACCTCGGAATTGTTGACCCTCCATCTGCACCATTCCTATGCCATCTTGCGTAACGAAAAAATTCCTGCATTGATTGCCATGGTCATCGGTGAGGGCAATCGTTTTCCCAAATTGACGGATTTTTTTTTCCGGGAAATGGTCAGCGCCAACCAGACCATCATCCGCGACATCATTGCCCGGGGCGTGAGGCGCGGCGAGTTTCGCGAGACCGAACTGAGCGCCTATACCCAGATAGTGATTGCTCCGGTACTGATCAGTGCCATCTGGAAACTGCAATTTGAGAGTCTGGCTCCGATCGATCTGGATGCCTTTGCCGCCACCCATATCGATTTGATACTCAACGGTCTGCGCAAAAACCCGGATACTTGATGCAGGTCAAGTCCCGCTGTCGGTAATATTCCACTGTCGGTTTTTTGCAGTAGACTGCACTTTTCCCGATTGCCTTTGCAGGCTTGCCATGAAAGCTTGCCATGAGAGGAGTGCCATGAAATTTGTCGAGAGGTTTTCTGCTTCTGCTCAAATCATTCTGTGGATACTGACCCTGGCAGCAGTTCTGGCCGGATGCAGCCCTGCTCCTGACTCTGCCCTGCCGGGAAGCAAGCGGGAGCAGACGGAATTGGCCGACAGGCTGCTACGCGCATCTCCCAATGTCATCGCGGCTGATCCCGACCTGCTGGCATATATGACCGCCACGGCGGAAGAGGCCGTTGCCGGGCACTGTGCCAGTTGTCATGGTGCCAATCTGCAGGGTCAGGTCGGGGTGCCGAATCTGGTGGACGTCGATTGGCTCTGGGAAATTACCGGGTATGAAATGACCAGTGTGGAACCGGTCATGGCCTTGCAACAGACCATCTTGTATGGGGTGCGCAATACGGCTTGCGCCGAGGAGATCAAACAGTACGGTGGCTGCCCGGATACCCGTTTCTCCGAGATGCCTGGCTACGGCATAGACCGTTTCAGTCCTGAGCAGGTGGATGACCTGACTGCCTATGTGCTCAGTCTCAGTACGCCTGTAGAGGATGACGAGGCCGTGGCCAGAGGCCGCAGTCTGTGGCCGGTCTGCACCGAATGCCACGGCGCTGAAGGGTATGGCGACAAGTCTTTCGGAGGGCCTGATCTCACCGATGCCGTCTGGCTTTACGGGGGCGAACGGGAGCAGATCCACGATGTCATTTTCAATGGCCGACGCGGTTATTGTCCACCCTGGGCCGACGTTCTGCCACCGGCGAGCATCAAGGCCCTGGCCGTCTATATTTACCGGCAGGCAAGCCGGTTTTGATGGCTTGACTTGGGCATGGCCGGGCAAGTAGTCTGCCTGTCCCTGCATTAAAAACGGATTCCCGAATTTCTCCTGATGAAGTATTTCGTAACAGGCAGCCTTTTGCTGAGCGCTGTTTTTTCTGCTTTCCTGTGCCGGTCTGTTCAGGCCCAGCCGCTGGTGCTGCAAGCTGTGGCCCGGGTCGAACTGGGCCCGCTCGGGGAAATCAGCGGCCTGGCGAAAAGCCGGCGCCGTGACAATCTTTACTGGGTGCACAATGACAGTGGCGATCAGGCGCGCATTTTTGCGATCACTGCCGAAGGACTGGCGATCCTGCCCACCTATTCCAGGTTTTCGTTCCATGCCGAAGTCCCGGAACCGGGCAAGCGTGAGTGGCAAGGCTTCAGGGTCCTGTCTGCGGAAAACATCGACTGGGAGGACATGAGCAGCGATGACAATTACCTCTATGTCGCGGATTTGGGAAACAACGGCAATGACCGGCGCGATCTGGGTATCTACATGCTCAGTGAAATCGATCCCACGGCATCGACCCAGTCTGCCGCCATCAGACACTTGCCGGTGCGCTATCCGGAACAGACGAACTTTCCACCGGCACAGAAACATTTCGACAGTGAAAGCCTGTTCAGTGCCGACGGCAAACTCTATGTGATCAGCAAACACCGCAAATCGGGACTGACGGGCGGCTGGGAAGCCGGTGCAAATTTATACCGGTTGGACACGCGCTTCAGCGACCGGGACAATGTCCTGGTGCGCATCGGCAGCCATCCGGACATCATCGCGGCCACCGGGGCTGAGGTATCGCCGGATGGTCAGCGTCTGGCGGTGATATCGTATACGGCACTGTGGCTTTTCGACAGGCCGACACAGGGAGATGACTGGTTCTCGGGTATGTCGGAGCGGCTCGATCTGGAACCGGACCACGCCAGGCAGCTGGAGGCGGTCGCCTGGGAAGATGAGCACACGCTCTTGCTGATCAACGAACAACGGGACATTTTCCGGATCCGGCTCGATGAGCTTGCCGGACAGTAATAGCAGACGAAGGGGATAAGGGCTCGATGAACAGTAAAGAAATGCGGGAGATATCCCAGGCCTATGTAAAAAACCATGAAGCCTGGAAACATTATCTCGCCAGTTTCCTGGACCAGATTACGGCGCTTCTGGAATCGGCGGATACCCGTTTTTCGATAAAATTCAGAATCAAAACGCTGGAAAGCCTCAGTGAAAAAATAAGTTTTTTGAGCAAGGCGGGAAAAGAGCAGGAACCCCAGATAAAGGATCTCATCGGTCTGCGTGTCGTGGTGCCCTTTCAGGAAGGCGTGGAGCGGGTCGTGGCGGTACTGTGTAAAAATTACGCAGTAGAGGCCATTGAACGCAAATCCGATCAATTATCCTACCGGGAATTTGCCTATGACTCGGTGCATGTCGAAATTCCCCTGACCCAGGAACTGGGCCTGCCGGGGTGCTGCAAGCCGGTGGTGGAAGTGCAGGTCAGGACGATTCTGCAGGATGCCTGGGCGGAGGTTGAACATGAACTGATTTATAAAAACCATTTTCGATTTCCCAACAGTGATGCCATTCGCAAGAAACTGGCGGCGCTCAATGCCAGCCTGACGCTTTCCGACATGATTTTTCAGGAGATCAGGGATTCCCAGAAAGAAATGGAAAAATGGGGGCATGAACGCTTTCAGGCGCTGCTGGACAAGACACTGGAACTGGAAGGTCCCGGACTGCCTGCTGCACTGGACATAAAGGATTTCCAGACCAGCGAACAGAGCAGTGATACGGCCGCTGGAAGCCGGGCAGAGATGGAAAAATATCTGCTGGCAGCGTTGAAGGCACACAATGAACATGACTATAAAAGTGCCATTGCCTATTACTCCATGGTGCTGGACCGCAACCCGGAGTTGAGCATTCGTTCGGTGGTGTTCAGTCATCGGGGCATGGCGAATTTCATGTTGCAGCGGGAATCCCAGGCGCTGAGCGATTTCGACAGAAGCTTTTACTGTGACAAGAGCAATTACCGTGCTCTCAACTATCGTGCCATGGTCTTGCGCCGCATGGGTTATGTGGAACAGGCACTGGAATGTTTTGAGATGTCTCTGGAAATCCATCCGGGGCAGGCCGGCGTGCATTTTCTGCGTTCCCAGACCTTGCTGGAAATCCAGGAGACAGAGCGTGCCCTGGCTGACCTGACCCGGGCCCTGGAACTGGACCCGGAGCATGAGGAGGCGCAGAAACTGCTCGACAGGATCAGCCATCAGCCATGGGCGAAGAAACCGGCAGCTGACCGGCAGGCCCCCACTGAATAATCAGATGGCAATGTTGCCGGCAGCAATGGTATGATTCGCCGCTTTCCTGTTATTCGGCTTGCTTTGACGACATGAAAGCTTTCTATCAAGACTTCAGACTGGGTATCCTCGGCGGCGGCCAGCTCGGCAGGATGCTGATTCAGTCCTGCGTCAACTTCAATATCCACACCTGTGTCCTCGATCCGGATCCGGCTGCTCCCTGCCAGGGTCTGGCCAATGAGTTCCAGCAAGGCTCCATCCGCGACTTCGAAACCGTGTACCGCTTCGGCAAGCAAGTCGACATGCTCACGATCGAAATCGAGAATGTCAATGTCGAGGCTCTGTTCCGCCTGGAACAGGAGGGACTGACCATTTACCCCCAGCCACGGGTGATTGCAATCATCCAGGACAAGCGCTTGCAGAAACAGTTTTACCGGGACCATGGCATCCCCACGGCGGATTTCATGCTGGTGGACAACCGGGCGGCGGTACAGCAACAGGCCGCCTACCTGCCGGCCTTCAATAAGCTGGGCAAGGGCGGCTATGATGGTGGCGGAGTGCGCCGGCTGGATGGCCCGCAAGATCTTGGAAATGCCTTTGATGAGCCGGGGATATTAGAGAAGTCCATTGATTTTGAAAGGGAAATTTCTGTCATAGCGGCGCGGGGCAGCAGCGGAGAAATTGTGGTTTTTCCGGCAGTGGAATGTATTTTTCATCCCCGTTACAACCTGGTCGACTACCTGCTTTCACCCAGCGCCGCATCAGCCGCGGTACAGGACAGGGCACAGGCCATAGCCCGTCAGGTGGCGCAAAGCCTGGAGATCGTCGGTTTGCTGGCCGTGGAGATGTTCGTCACCAGGACAGGTGATGTGCTGGTCAACGAAGTTGCTCCACGCCCTCACAACAGTGGGCATCAGACCATCAACGCCAATCACACCTCCCAATATGAACAACATTTGCGCGCAATTCTGGGTCTGCCTCTGGGCGCCACCGGGATCAAGGCAGCCGCCGCCATGGTGAACCTGTTGGGTGAAGAGGGCCACACCGGGCTTGCCCGTTATACCGGGCTGCGCGAACTGCTGAGTATTGAAGGCGCCAACCTGTTCCTGTATGGCAAGAAACACACTCGCCCCCGGCGCAAGATGGGCCATATCACGATTCTCGATGATGATATCGCCAGTCTGCGGGAAAAAGTTCAACAGGTAAAAAAGGTGATTAAAGTACTGACATGAGTAATTTCAAGGTAGGCATCATCATGGGCAGCAGCTCCGATCTCAAGGTGATGGAGCAGGCTGGAACGGTTCTGCAGGAATTCGGCATCGCCTTCGAGATCGGCGTGGTGTCGGCCCACCGTACTCCGGAAGCCATGGTGAGCTATGCAAAAGATGCACGCGGGCGCGGCCTGCAGGTGATCATTGCCGGTGCCGGAGGTGCGGCCCATCTGCCCGGCATGGTGGCCTCGCTGACGACCCTGCCGGTGATCGGTGTGCCGATCAAGTCCAGCAATTCCATGGATGGTTGGGATTCGGTCCTGTCCATTCTGCAGATGCCGGCGGGTATCCCGGTGGCTACGGTGGCGCTGAATGGCGCCCGCAATGCAGGCATTCTGGCGGCGCAGATCATCGGCGCCTTCGACAAGGAGCTTGCCGGCAGACTGGAGGACTACAAGGCGGATCTGAAGCAGAAGGTCCAGGACATGAATGCCGGTCTGCCCGGCAGTGTATTCAATGAAACCTGAGCTGTTTGCTAATTACTGCATCAAAACATCAGCACGCTGACCCGCTGCTGCCTTCTCTATGCAGGAAGCGGCACAGAGCCATTTCTCAGCTTGCGGGCAAAAGCCATGAAGCTCAGCGCGGTAATTTTCATGAACAGACCATAGACCAGGGTAACGGCGGCATAATCAGGTACATTCAGTATGGCGATGGCCAGGGTCAGAGCCAGCGACAGGTTCTGGATGCCCACCTCATAGGTAATGGCTATGGTCTGGTCAATATTCAGTTTTCCGAGACGGGACAGACCATAACCCATCAGCATACAGCTGAGATTGAGAGTCAGAGCCGCCAGCCCCGCTTCCAACAGGTACATCTTCAGGGTGTCGAGACTGAACCAGGTATTACCGATGATGACCAGGATCAGGATCCCGATGGCCATTTTCCTGACCGGTTCCACCATCAGCGCCGCAAAGGCGGGTTTCAATCTGCGAATGGCCATGCCGGTGAGGATGGGTAGAATGGTCAGCATGGCCAGACTCTGCATCATGTTGCCAATCGGAACATTGACGATGGCGCCGGCCTCGGTAAAGGTGGTCAGTGCCATCCAGGTCAGCAGGGGCATGGTAAACACCGCCAGCAGGCTGGCAATTGACGTCAGGGTCACGGAGAGGGCAATATCCCCCCGGCTGGCAAAGACATAGGCATTGGAGGTAATACCCCCGGGACAGGCCGCCAGTAGAATCAGGCCGATGGCGATCACCGGCGGTGGCGAAAGCAGAAAAGCCAGGCTGAAGGCAATGATGGGAAGCAGCAGGAGTTGACCAACGAGCCCGATCAGAACCGCCTTGGGCATGACGACGACACGCAGGATGTCATCGATGGCAAGGGTAAGCCCGAGCCCCATCATGATCAAAAACAGACCAGCCGGGACGATAATCGTTTGAAAAATATCACCTGCTTCCATCGAATGCTTACCCCTTGTGTTTCTGTTTTTGTAGCGGGCCATGGTACCCGAAGCCAAGGCAAGTATCATCCCTTTAAACTTTTACCCCTTAAACTACCACCCTTTAAACCATCGACAGAGAGAGAACATGCCTGTTAATCCCAATCCGCAGGGCAAGGGTCTGGTGCCGGTATTGCAGGGGCTGGACTCACATCGCCTGAGCCGCTTGTTGCCGGCGAAACCCATCGATCAGATACAGCGGGAATTGTTCACTTCCCTGTTCGTGCTGCAAAGTGACATTCGTTTCAATCCGGTACCCGGACGTTCCTACTGGCTCTATCAATGTGAGGGCCGGTTCCGCCTGCTGCTGGTGGGGCCGACTGAATGGAGTTCCGGTTTCCGGGGGCGCTTTATCGGGGAATGTATTCTCCAGTCAGATCGCACCTGGACCCTGATGCTGGATGCCTTCATGGCGCAAGACCAGGCCTTCATGCAGCAGATAGACAGGGAGCGGAACAGGCTCCAGCAATCTCTGGAAGCCGCGGACGCCGTAGAGGACATCCTGCCGGTTTATGAAGCAGGGCTGACTTTCTATGCCCGGATCCTGGCCTTCACACTGGGCAAATCATTGCGTGCCTCCATGGCCAGTGCCGGCATCGAGGGTTTGAGTTACAGTGCCGCCAGGGGCCTGCTGACCAGGCAGTAGACAATTTTCCGATGGAGCTGCATGGAGGCTTGTTGCTATAATCGCCGCCCGTCCAGCTTGGATAAATTTCGCAACCACTTTTCAGACGGATTCAGCAATGTTCCAGACCATCGAACGGCGTCCACCAGACCCCATCCTGGGGCTTTCCGCAGCTTACAAAATCGACTCCAACCCCAGCAAGATCGATCTGGGCGTGGGTGTCTACAAGGACGAAGCCGGTAATACTCCGGTCATGAAGGCGGTCAAGGAGGCCGAGCAAAGGCTGTGGCAGGAAGAAGATTCAAAATCCTATATCGCCCAGGCCGGCCCGGCTTTGTACAACCAATACACCGCTGATCTGCTCTTTGGTGAAGACCACCCGGTATTGAAAGACAGGCGCAGCTGCACCATTCTGGCTCCCGGTGGTTCCGGCGCGCTGCGGCTTGCCGCCGAGTTCGTCAACAATAATTATCCCGGCACCCGGACCTGGGTGAGCAATCCGACCTGGGCCAATCATATTCCCCTGCTGTCCTCTGCCGGTCTGAAACTGGAGCAGTATCCCTATTACGACTATGCTTCCCATCGCATCAGCTTCGACAGCATGATGCAGACCCTGAAGCAGGCAGGCAGGGGCGATCTGGTCCTGCTGCATGGCTGCTGCCACAATCCCTGCGGGGCGGATCTGAACCGGGAGCAATGGCAGATGGTCGCGGAGCTGGCCTTGAAAAACGGTTTCACTCCCTTTATCGACCTGGCCTATCAGGGCCTGGGTGATGGTGAAGCCGAGGATGCCTATGGTCTGCGGCTGCTGGCGCGGGAATTGCCTGAGGTGCTGATTGCCAACTCGTATTCCAAAAACTTCGGGCTGTACCGGGAGCGCGTCGGCGCAGTCACCGTGGTCACCGAAAAAGCTGAACAGGTGGAAGCCTCTGCCAGCCAGATTCTGGTGACTGCCCGGCAGATTTATTCGGTGCCACCTTCTCATGGCGCCACGCTGGTGGGCATGATTCTGGATGATGCCCGCCTGAAAGCCGAATGGTCACAGGAGCTGGGCGTCATGCGCGATCGTATCAATGGTCTGCGCCGTCTGCTGGTGAGCAAGTTGCAGGCCCGGGGTGTCGATCGTGATTTCAGTTTCATTGAACACGAAAAAGGCATGTTCTCCTTCCTGGGCCTGAATGCTGAACAGGTGCAGAAACTGGTGCAGCAATACAGCATCTATCTGGTGGGCTCCAGCCGCATCAACGTGGCCGGCATCAGTCATGCCAACATCGACTATCTGGTGGATGCCATCGCCGAGGTCGTATAAGCCGGGAGTGTGGTCGTCATGACGTGGCAAGCGAGCAAGGACCCGACAGAGCATGACGGCAAGAATGACCCGGTAGAGGCCCTGATCGTTCCTCGTGTCCGTGATATCGGTGACTTTACCGTGCGGCGGGCACTGCCGGCACGGCAACGTCAGATGGTGGGACCCTTTATTTTTCTTGATCAGATGGGACCGGTGACCTTTGTATCGGATCAGGCCATGGATGTGCGTCCGCATCCCCATATTGGGCTTTCCACGATCACCTGGCTGTTTGCAGGTGAAATCCGGCATCGGGACAGTCTCGGTTCCGATCTGACGATAAGACCAGGGGAAGTGAACTGGATGACGGCCGGCAGCGGGATCGTGCATTCGGAACGTTCACCCCAGTCATCCCGGGGCACGGACAGCACGCTTGCCGGCATTCAGACCTGGGTGGCCCTGCCCAGCGCCAGGGAGGAAATGGCCCCGGCCTTCGTCCACTACCCGGCCTCTGAGATTCCCCACCTGGACGACAAGGGCATGCGGATAGCCCTTATCGCCGGCTCAGCTTTCGGCAAGCGCTCGCCGGTGCTGACCGCCAGTGAAACTCTGTATGCAGAAGTGAAACTGGAACAGGGCGGGCAATTATCGCTGCCGGTGCTGGCGGAAGAGCAGGCGTTGTATCTGTATTCGGGCGAGCTTGACATTGCCGGCGCTCACTTCAAGGCAGGCACACTGATCGTGCTGCGGCCCGAAGCCACTGTGCTTGTCAAGGCCCTGCAAACCAGCTGCTTCATGCTGCTGGGAGGCGATGGCCTGGACGGCCCCCGATACATCGACTGGAATTTTGTCTCCAGCCGCAAGGAGCGCATCGAGCAGGCCCGGGACGACTGGCGCGAGCAGCGTTTCGCCAGGGTGCCGGGTGACGAACTGGAATACATTGCATTGCCGGAGAACGTCCGGGAAGCTGAATAAGCCGTCCTCCCCGGCAAGCCCTGCGTCACCCCCCGCGTGGTTCCACGCCATCCCCGCGCAAGCCTTACGTCATCCCCGCGCAGGCGGGGATCCAGTCAGGCAACCTTGTGTCATGCAGATTCAATGAAAGGCCCGGGCAGCGGGGCAGGCTCTCCGGGGGACGCTACGAGTTCATCCCTGAAGGCTCTCTTCGGGCGTCCTGCCCTCAGAAGCCCCCGGAGCTCCTGCCCCACTACCCGAACCTCCGGCTTCAGGTTTGTTGCCTATAAACCCCGCTGAACTGAAGTGGCTCAGCTCGCCATTGCACCAACGCCGAATCACCCGGGATGGGATCGAAAGCCAAACGGAGGCAACTGATAGTGGATGTCCCTTTTTTGCCTTTTTTGCTTCCCGAGTTGTCAAGAAAGAACTGTAATCATCGGGACTTTGATTTCTGGAGCAACCCAGGAAACTTCAGATAAGCCCACCAAATCAATGGCATATTCAACATATGCCCGCATTGGGATATGAGTATGACGAGCACTTTATCAAAATTGACCAAGGCTCCAAATAGTCTGTAAAGATTGGCCCTTTTGGGGGATACGGCTAATCTGCTGGGAAAACAGCTTGGAAATAACAGCCTCAGACAAAATAGTCTTTAAGACGACGATATAAATGTTGGGCGACAAGAAGTGGAGCATTGATTCGGCCCAAGGGGGTGGTATGATATTGTCATACTTCTTCTGTGTTAGGAGCGCTAGCTATGAGCATGCACCGGAAAACCATCACGCTGACTGAACAGCAAGACGACTGGGTGAAAGGTCAGATTGAAAGCGGTCACTTTGGTAATGACAGTGAGTATATCCGCGATCTCATCCGAAGAGACCAGCAGGCCACAGAACGTCTTGCCACGTTGAGGCAAGCCCTCGCTGAGGGTGAGTCAAGTGGGAAACCTAAGCCGCTCGATATGGCGGCTATTAAAGCGACGGGCCGCAAGCGGATGAAGGCGGCCAATTAGTGCTTAAGCTGAGTGTCACGCCAAAGGCGGAATCAGACCTCATTGGAATTTGGGTGTATACCTGCGAAGAATGGGGGGTTGATCAGGCGGATAAATACTTGGATCAACTGGACGGAGGAATGAAACAGTTGATCAACCATCCATCACTTGGCGCGGATTACACCCATGTTTTTCATGGGTATCGCAGATTGCAAGTCGAGCACCACGCGGTTTTTTATCAAGTGGTTGAGCCGGAGGTGGTCGTCGTTCGTGTGCTGCACGAGGACATGGATGCACCTGAAAGGCTTCTGGAGTAAGGGCAGCTATGTTTTCGATTTCCATCCGGTTCCCTGCCGTTGTCGCCCAACAAGCTGCACTCGGAAAAATTACTCGCTGGCGCTCCCAATTTTCCGGTGAGCTAGGCGTTAACGCTCCCCATCATTCGAGACAAGGTGTAAACTCCTAGACAAGTCTGGAGAACCTCATGAATACATTACTTAAACAGGTCGAAGAGCAAGCTCTGAGCCTCAGCGCGGAGGAGCGTGCAAGGCTTGCCGAGGTAATGTTGGAGTCTCTTTCTGCTCCGCTCGCGGGGATAGAAGAAGGATGGGCCAAAGAGGTCGAGCAGCGTGTAGCTGCATATGATCGAGGCGACATTCCGACTTGTCCTGCCGAAGAAGTGTTTGCCGAGGCCAAGCGAACCAGCAAGTGAGAAGAGCAAAGTTCATCGCGCCGGCGAGGCGTGAATTCCTCAAGGAAGTGGGGTACTACAATGAAGAACAACCCGGACTTGGTGCCGATTTCGCAGAAGAAGTTGAGGCAGCTACTGCCCGGGCCTTGGCTTTTCCGGACGCAGGCTCCCCGGCCACAAAGAGTACCAGGCGAGTTCTCGTCAATAGATTCCCTTTTTCTGTGGTGTATCGTTCTGACGCAAGTGGCATCGTTGTATTTGCGGTCGCCAACCATTTGCGCCGTCCCGAATATTGGGCTTCGCGCCTATAATCGCGCTAACAAAGCCATGAAATCGGATGCAATAGACTCCGCATCGCTTGCGCATGGCTTCGCCATTTTTGCGCAAGCGATGCTCCGCTATTGCACTGTTTATGGCGACGTTATGCCTTTGCGTGTAGCATATACTGAATATATGAGCTAATATATGACCTAAATATAGCTCTAAATAGAGGTTTTTATGCGTCAGGTATTAGCAGATTTTTCCGTAAGTATTTCAGAACTAAAGAAAAATCCTTCGGCCTTGCTTTCCCAGGCCAGTGGTTCACCTATAGCGGTGCTGAATCACAACAAACCAGCAGCCTACCTAATCCCAGCAGAGACTTACGAAGCCCTGATGGACATGATCGAAGACTACGAACTCGCTCAGCTTGTTGAGGAGCGCCGTGGTGACAGAGATCAAGCAATAATGGTGTCGTTGGATGACTTATAAGCTGCGATTCCTTCCGGCCGCTTTGAAGGAGTGGAAAAAGCTTGGTGCTCCCATCAGGAGCCAATTCAAGAAGAAGCTAGCGGAACGACTAGAAAATCCCAGAGTGCCTGCTAATAAGTTAAGCGGTTACGACTCAGTTTATAAAATTAAACTGCGTTCCGCGGGGTACAGGCTGGCCTACGAGGTTGTGGATGACGAGTTGTTTGTTTACGTGCTTGCCGTTGGCAAACGAGAAAAGAGTAAGGTTTACTCGTCTCTCAAAGAGCGAACCTGAAATGAAAAAGAGCAGGCATAACAGTCAGCTGCAACGTAACCGATCAAATTGAGACGTCTCCCCAGCGCAGGTTTTCTCCAAGTATTCTGTTGACAGGTTGACAGGTTGACGGTTGACGGTTGACAGGGTCGGACCTGATTAAGAATTTGATTTACAAGAGGATCATTCCACTAATAGGTGTTTTCTGATGCTTAAATAGCCAATTTTATAGGCAAAAATTGCATTCTAAATCACCATCTCCCTTGAAAAAATTGCCACATGGTTACCGTGGCGTCTACGCTGTCAGTGTATGGCTCCATGGTATCACCCGCGAACTGTAGCCCGCCGGGCCAAACATGGCCTGCCCCTTCCAGGGTATACAACACCACTTCGGTACCAGCGGCGCAGTTGGAATAGCGCCTGGACGATATGCCCGATGCCGGTGTGAACACGGCGATCCCGTCACACCGGTTCCTTTCACCCCATCCCGCGAACCAGTCTTCGAAGGCAGGCAGGGGACTCTCGGTCAACCAGTTCGCCCCGCCTGCATAGGGGACCAGGGGGTCCGCGCTGCCCTGAAACAGGATCGCTGATACGGGGCGCCGGTCATAGCACTGCTCCCAGGACGAGACCGGAAGCGCCACCATGCCGAAGGCCGCTATCCGATCAGCCATCGTGCAGGAAAGTTTGAAAGTCATGGCGGCGCCGTTGGAAAAACCGTTGGCGTAGATCCTCCCGGCATCGATATTGAAATCGGCAGACAGTTTGTCTATCAGGTCGCGGAAAAACCGGGTCTCCCTCGCCAGTGCCTCGTCGTCACTCAGTCCCCGCCAGGTACGGGGAAAGCCTGTCGCCTGGGGATAAACCACAATAAACCCCTCGCGGTCGGCTACTTCGTTCCACCCGGTGATGCGTTGCTGGCTGCCCGGGGAAAGAAAGGCAGCATGCAGGCTGATCACCAGCGGCGAGGGCGTGGCGGGGTCATAACTTTCCGGTATGTACAACCGGTATCGGCGCACGTCGCCGGAAGAAATCAAGTCCCCGTTGGTATGACTCAGAAAGGTGTAAGCCAATATCACCGCCAGGGGCAAACCGAGGAGCACAACGGCAATAGCCAGCACCAAACGTACCAGCCACTTCTTCATAACGCGTCCACAAGAAATGTAGTGATCACCTCATTGAGTTCATCCTTGCGGCTGAGCAACATGGCATGGTTTCCTCCCTCGACGGTATATAGCCTGGCTCCGGGAATCAGCTCGCTCAGTTCCTTCGCGCTCTCGTAATCCACCGCTTCATCCGCGGTACCGTTCAGTATCAACGCGGGGGCCGTAATCTGCCCTGCAGGCAGGGACATGGTCATGAAGTGTTCCGAATCATTCCGCCACCCGGCCAGTCGCTGGGAAACCGGCCATATACTCCAGAGCCAAGTCTGCACGCGCTCCAGCCCACTCGAACTGCCGATGATGTTCTCCGCCTCGTCGTGGGGAAGCATGCCCAGAGCCGCCTTCCCGTCGCCGAACCTGGTGACCAGGCTTATTCCCAGCCAAGACAGGAAGTCAGATTTCATGACAGTCGGTATATCGAGCGGTTCAGAGTATGGCTGACTCAATATTTCCAGCCCGACAAAGGCCTGGGTTCTTTGCGGATACAGGGCGGCAAAGGCAATCGCCGAAGGGCCTCCCCCCGAAACACCCCAAACAATCACTTCATCGATACCTAATTCATCCAACAATGCTGCATAGGCCCGGGCCTGTTCTTCAGGGGCTCTGCCTACTTCGAGGGGCGTACCCAAATAGCCCGGCCGTGACAGAGTCAGCAAGCGAAATCCCTCCAGCCCAGCAATAGTGAAAAACGGGGTGTGATCGAACCCGCCCGGCGTGCCGTGAACGAACAGTATCACCGGCCCGGCGTTGCCGCTCAGAGAGTATTGCACGGGCCCAGCGGCCGTTTGAGCTATACGGCCGGTGGACTCGAGTTGATCGAGAAGGCTGTTCCGGCTGATGACGTAAGTGGCTGCAACACCCAGGACCAGGACTGCCAGTACGATGCCCAGCAATTTAAGGATTTTGCGGATCATGGCTCTTGTTCTTCCCGGTGGACGGAATTTGGGGGTATCCTAAGAAGTGGCAGGCATTCAGGTGAGTGCCATCAGTCATGAAAATAAACATGACTTTTGGCCTATTGGGCGTGCAAGCGGCTATGCGATAATCTGATGATGGCCGCTAAAAATCCTTCGCAAAAGAATCGGTTGGCTTTACTCCAGTCGGCAGGAAGCTGCGCCACTATCCTGGCTGCCAGCTACCATGTTATTAACCAACGAGTTCTGTATGGCGGCTTTGCCGATCAGGAGAAGTTACTGGGGAACGGCTGGACAGCTCACGTCATCATTATCACGCTGCTGTCCGCAATCTATTTCATCACCGCCGTTTCCGTTTTGATCGTGGAATTCAACCGGGCTGACGATAATCAATACAGACGTCTGTTGAATAATATTCTTAACTTCCAGGGCTTCCTGGTCTTCAGTTTGTTTATCTTCAGCCCTGAATCGGCCGGCATCTTTGCCGCGATGTGTTTGTCCCGCGTCCGTAACTTTTACTCACTGAAAACCGCCCTGTATATATTCTTGTTCACCATCTTCGCGTTTACCGCGAGCATAGCCTTCTATTACGGTGGGGAGCTGGGAGTACTGGGTATCGTGATCGTAGCCGTTCTTGCCGCGGGATTTTACTCCTTTACGCTGGTTCACTCTCACAATGCCGCCAGGGAGAAAGAACTGCGGCAGGAAACGGTGGAGCTGAACCGGGAGTTGCTGGCCACCAGGGAACTGCTAGCCCAATCCACCAGGCATAGCGAACGCCTTAGGATCTCCAGGAACATCCATGACCTGCTCGGCCATCAATTGACCGGACTCATCCTGAAACTCGAAGTGGCAAGCCATATCACGACAGGAAAGGGGAAGAAAAAAGTCGAACAGTCCCTGGCACTGGCCAAATTATTACTCAACGATTTACGCCAGGCGGTCAGCGATTTGCGCGAAAGCGCTTTTCTCGATTTCAACCAGAGTATGAACAAGGTCATTGCCAGCATTCCGGAATTGAACATCGATCTTTCAATAGAAGAAGGCTTGGTCATCGGCAATGCGGAAACAGTGGAGACGCTCGTCCGCTGCATACAGGAAGCCCTCACCAATATCCTGCGCCATGCGAACGCAACACAGTGCTCCATTAGCCTGTTCCGGCAAAAGGGAGAAATAGTATTGCAGATAAACGACAACGGTTCAGTTAAGTGCGCAATCTCACCCGGCAACGGCCTCAACGGCATGCTGGAAAGAATTACGGCGCTGTCAGGGAAATTGCATTGGGACAACCGGCAGGGAAGCTTTTTCCTTGAAGCAATGCTGCCTCTCAAAGTGATATGACATGGCCATTAAAGTGATGCTGGCAGATGACCAACACTTGGTCCGGGAAGGAATCTGCAGCCTTTTGTCGTTAACCGACGTCATCGACGTGGTTGGGCAGGTCAATGATGGCACTGAAGTCATATGGGGCATCGAGAGGTTTCACCCGGAAGTTCTGCTGCTGGACATACGCATGCCCGGACTGAGCGGAATCGAAACCCTGTACGCTCTGAAGGAACAAGGCATCGCCATACCCGCTATCTTGTTGACCACATTCGATGATCACGAACTGGTCCTGCAGGGAATGAAGGCGGGCGCCAGAGGATTCCTGCTGAAGGACGTCACGCTGGTAAATCTTGTGAAGGCCATTGAAACGGTTTACGAGGGCAATACTTATATTCAGCCGGTAGTGACGGAAAGGATACTAAAAGGACTGGGCGATATTGAGCATGAGGTGTACAGCTATCCTGAGCAGGAACAACTGACCGGCAAGGAACTTGAAATCCTCAGATTGATGGCCGGCGGCTACAGCAACAGGGAAATCGCCACCAGCATTTATAAATCCGAAGGAACGGTTAAAAACCAGGTCTCCTCGATTCTCGGCAAGCTTGGTGTACGGGACCGTACTCGCGCAGTGTTGCGTGCGATCGATCTTGGATTGCTGGGGTAAACGCCGGCTCTTTAGCGCCGCTGGTAAGTGATCCTTTCCTCCCGCACGTTTTCTCCCGAGCCCAGCAGGAGATAGGCTTCGAGCTTATCGGCCGTCAGCGGGTAATAACTGATACCCTCGAAATGAATGGCGTTCTCCTCCATACCGATGAACGTAAAACGCACATGGTCCGCCTTGTCTTCCCAGGCCTCGAAGTCGGCTCCAAAATGCTTTACCTTCAAGGCAAGCCCTTCCTCGTCCTTTTCCATGATCTGCAATTCATAAAAATCGGGACCGTCTTCACTGAAGGCTTTGAACAGACCCAGCATGGAACCGGCGCTTGGAGTATCCCAGACTCCATGAATCCCTGAATTGCCCCTGAGTTGTGCCGAATTCATTCACCATACTCTCGACACTCCTTAATTTCCCTGCCTGAATCCGCACACCACCCTGCAATCCCTGCTGGTCGCATCGTCCGTGATGTCTGTTGGCATTCCGATCAGTCCGCCAGCCCCTGCTCCCACCCAGCCAGCAAGGGCGGTGCCCGTGGCGACGGCAGTTTGGCCGATGGAAGAGTTTGCCTCGCTTCCTTGGCCTTCAGGCCCCGGGTAAAATACACCCCGTCCAGGAACAGCATGTGGAAGTGAATGTTGAGGTTCAGGGCCGAGCCGAAGCGTTGGATGAAGGTCACTGCGCCGGTGCGTGCTGTGTGGTGTGTAAAACCAGCCTGTCTGATCAGCCAGGCGGTGATGCTGGGGTGACTACTCCCAAGGCTTTGCCCATCAACTCCGGATAGCTGGCAAATTCTCGCGCAGATATCCCCGGTTTTCCAGCCAAAGGGATGATGACATGAAAGCCTCTGATTTTCGGAACCTGCTCAGTGTTATCACCGCATTTTTGTCACCTCCGGGCATACTCTATAGTGAACTCCGCTAAAACACGTCACGCCGGTTCCTGCAATTATCACGATTGAAGCATTGGGAAGTTCCGCGGTGGTACATACCATTCGAGGGTGTTTCGTTCTGCTTGGAACACTGGCCCATCCGAACTCTGATGTAGCTTTCATATTTCAGCGACTTTTTAGTCACATAGGCGTTGTTAACCTCCCAGCGTTTCATCAAATAATTACGGTCGATTCTTGAAGGGAGAGCAATATGAGCTGGCATTTGAGCAATATGAGCAGGCATTTGAGACAGGTATTGTGGTTGACTCTGTCGGCGTTCATGATTGGCTTTCCACTTATTACCCACGCAGCAGAGGCGTCCGGTGCGCTGACCGTCATTGTCAAAGATCAGATTACTGCCCGGCCACTATCAACCGTGCAGGTCACGATCACGGAACGGGATACCTCTTCCACGCGATCTGGAGAAACAGACACACAAGGTCGCATCGTCGTTGAACAGCTCGACCCCGGCCTCTACTCCGTGAGCGTAACCAAAGGCGGGTTCGCTTCATCGTATGAACCAAGCATACGTGTGATTACGCGCAAAAACATCCAGATCGAATTCGAACTTAGAGAGCAGATAATTCAGGAAGTGGTGGTTCAAGCAAGGCAAGCTGATGCATTTGCATCAGCTTCCAGCACCTATCTCGATAGAGAAGCGTTGCGAAGCGCTGTTGGCGGTGGCGCAGATCCGCTCCTCTCGCTGGACGGGTTACCTGGCCTGGCATCCACCGGTGAATTCGCGAGCTTTAGCGTACGCGGCCGTGGCCCAAGGGATAATTTGTTATTCGTTGATGACTTCCCCTTTGATAAAGTGGTGCACTTTGATGCGACACTGGGCGAAGAGGAAGATGTCGGTGGTGGCGGCCGCTTCTCGATTTTCGCACCAAAAGTTATCGGTGGTGCAGAGTTCTCACCGGGTGGGTGGGGTCCGGCTTATGGCGGCCGGGCTGCATCGCTACTCAAACTGGAAGTCGCCGGTGGCAATCCAAGCCCTTCAGCAAGTCTGCGCCTTGACCTTGCGGGCTTTGAAGTTGGTTACGACGGCCCTACAGGTATCACGGAAGACTCAACGATGCTCGTTTCTGCTCGACGACTGGACTTCGGCCAGCTTTTTAAAATTATCGGGGAAAAAGACATTGGAGAACCTGTCTTAAGAGACATCATCGTAAAGTCTGTCATACCAATCAACCAGAACAATACATTGGAAATTCTACTGATGGATACACACGAAGACTTTATTCGCGGCGTGACTCACGTAAGCGAGTCGCCCAATTTCGAAGATGTTGCGCTTCAGGATTCTGAACAAGATAGTGATTTGTACGGTCTGACATTGCGATCATTGATCGGTGAAAAAGCTGTCTTGACCAACAAGGTTTACTACCGCACAAGCGACAAGATCAGCTCAGAGGGTGAATCATTTCCTGATCTCGTACCTGCGGGATCGCCCGCATCCAGTTTTCCGGTGCGGGAAGACATTATTACCATCGGTGAAGATGAGACAGAGATCGGCTGGCGAAGCGACTTCGAGACAGTGAATCAATGGGGCGTGTTCAGTGCCGGTATTCAAACAACGCAAATTGAACTGGACTTCGACACCGTCCTGGATGGCGATTGGAACCGATTTGTCTACGACGACGATGACTTTAGACCGGACCCAAATCAACGTTTTATTGTGCTGACTCCTGAGAACATAAACTCTTCACTACGTCAGAAAGAAACGAACTATGCAGCTTACGTAGATCAGGTTTTTCAGCGCGGCGATTGGGATATTCGCACAGGACTGCGGTTCGAACGGGACGGTTTTGCAGACGAAAGCTTCGCATCGCCCAGATTCAGCATCAATTGGCGTCCGAGTAGAACGGTTAGATATTTTGCGACCGCAGGGCTCTTTCATCAATCTCCACGATTTTTGGACCTTGCCGCTAACGAGTCAAACGATCTTAAGACCGAAAAAATCACGCACAGCAGTGTCGGTTTTAAATATTTCCCGAACAACAACTGGTCGCTGTTGACTGAAGCCTATTATCAAAACCTCGACAAGCTGGTGGTAGATCTTGATCGAGCAAGCGGGACGTTTGCAAACATTGGTGACGGCACATCGTACGGCGTCGATATCGTGGCCAATGGTACGATTCGCGAAGGCATTTATGCTACCGCAACCTACTCTTACAACGATGCCGAAGTCGACCGGAAAGACGGTCGCGGTGACGTAAGCGCCGAATTCAGCCGCGAGCATGTCGCTACCCTGGGCCTGACCTGGGAAATCAGCGACCGCTGGAGGGTAGCCGGGCGCTACAAATTTCTTTCCGGCAGGCCAGACGACGTCTATATTGTTCATTCAAACGTGTTGGGAGACGGACAGCCTCTACGCTTCTCGAAAGAGATCACTGAGCGTAATGTTGGTCGCAAAAGTAGTTACAGCTTGTTGAACGTTCGCGTTGACTATCGGCGTGCATTTGGCCCCATAGATGTAACAGCCTTTCTCGATGTCATCAACGTAACGGCAGCGTCGTCGAGTGACGACACAGAGTTTGACTACCGCCGAGGCGTTGAAGTGGAAGATGATAACGGAGCCGAGCCGCTTATTGGTCTGCGGCTGGACTATGGCTGGTAAATCGTGCCTGGTAAGGGGGAGCAACAGATGGTACACGTGCTTGGAGCGGCACCGATTAGAGCCTTGATTGTCGAAGACAACCGTGACATTTGTGCGAACATTGCCACGTATCTTGAAAAGCATAGCTATATCATGGATTTTGCCTATGACGGTATAAGCGCGATGCGCCTGGCGTTGACGAATCGGTTCGACGTTATTGTTCTGGACCTGATGCTTCCTGGAATGGATGGCCTGAGTTTCTGCCAAAAGCTGCGAGCTGATGCCAAAAGAGAAACGCCCGTGCTTATGCTAACGGCGAGAGACACGCTTGATGATAAACTCAAGGGATTCAAGGCAGGAGCCGATGACTATTTGGTCAAGCCATTCGCATTACAAGAGCTACATGCACGACTACAGGCGCTGTACAAACGTAGTCGCCGAAAAACAGATAAACTTTTAACTGTTGGTGATCTGACGATGAACAGGTCCACGCTGCAAGTTCATCGCGCTGGGCGGCGCATCGATCTTGCCCCTGCCGGCATGAGACTACTTCAACGATTGATGGAAGAGACGCCATCCGTTGTGACTCGCGATGATCTCGAAACTTTGTTGTGGGCTGACGAGCCCCCCGATGGTGATGCGCTTCGCTCGCATTTATACAAGCTGCGGCAGGCTATCGACAAGCCATTTGATAAGCCGTTAATTCATACGGTGCATCGCTTCGGGTACCGAATTGCAGAGGATACTCAGTAATGTACCGGTATAGTCTACGCAAGCGTGTCGCAATTGCACTGGCGATGTGTGTTGCTGTACTCAGCGTGGCCTGGGGATTCGCTTTCGTCGCTGCGATCAGGTTGAGCGAAGACCGTGTGCTGGTGAATCAGCTACAGCGTGCCGCCGAAACCTATCCGGCTCTGACGATGAACCTTCGCGGATACGATGAGGTTGCCAGCTTGCCGGCATCACTCAGGGAATGGGCGCAGACAAACCCCGATGAGGGATTGTACGAATTCATTACCGAAGAGTTGCATGTCGCGGTAATACCTGCCAACAATGAACAGCGACACGCATTTGTGGTTTTCGACGTTGCCGGGATTGAGGCTGCGTCGTCAGAGGATTGGTGGTGGCTGTTCGTTATCACCGGTGTCGTGGGTACGCTTGGTGTTCTTGGTTTCGGGCTGGGAGTTATTGTGATGCGTAGAGCTGTCGCCCCTGTCGCGCAGCTTGCCAAAGTGGTCGCGGACATTGACCTGGAACATCTATCGGCCGGAGATCATAAACGTATAGAGTCTAACCGGTTCGGCGATGATGAGGTTGGCGTGCTCGCTGGGACCATTGAGAAGACTCTTGAGCGTATCAGCGCATTTGTTGCGAGGGAGCGATACTTTACCAGTTCAGCCAGTCATGAGTTGCGAACGCCGATCACGGTGATAACAGGCGCGCTTGAGCTGCTGGAACAAAGCGATCTGTCAACGACCGATGTCGAGGTGGTAGATCGAGTGAGGCGTGCAACTCTCGACATGAAAACCACGATTGAAATGTTCTTGTGCCTCGCTCGCGAAACCGACGACGGGTTGTATGACGAGCAGTTTTTAGTGATGCCGCTGGTGAGCCGGGCGATAGATCAGCAGCGTTACCTGTTGAACGGCAAGTCCGTCGATGTTGATATCGAGGATATCGCCTTACCCAGAATCTGCGGACATCCACAGGCTTTTTCTATCGCGGTCAATAATTTGGTGCGAAATGCGTTCGAGCACACGCTCGACGGACAGGGACCGATCACGATTCTCATCAAAGAGCACGAGCTATTCGTCATCAATCAGGTGAGCAGTGGCGCTGATGGGCGGCACACACCGACCGAGGCGTCGTCTCACGGGTATGGTCTGGGTCTGGGTATCGTTCAACGACTGTGTGAGCGCAATGGCTGGTCGTTTTCATTGCACGCTGATGAGGCGCGTGTAGCCGCCCGTCTTTCATGGTGACGACGACAGAATGGATGCCATTGCCTCGGCACGTACTGATAACTTGCCGTGGTCTTCGCGAGTTCGAAGATTACCTGAAGTGCGGCTGTCTGGTACACGGTTTTCTCAGAGTTTGCTGTGAGTCCTGCCACCACGATAAACTGGTGGCGTTCAGCGCTCTGGTGCGGGGCCTTTCTGCCTTCGGAGAGATCCAGCAGGAGGGTGCGATACTGAATCCCTGGGGAGGGGCGACGGTAGAGGGCCTGGCCAGAAGATCCTGGCCTATTCATAGCGCAGCGCGTCAATCGGATCGAGATTCGCCGCCTTGGCGGCCGGCATGATGCCGAACACCACGCCGATGAAGACAGAAAACCCGACAGCCAGAAACACCGCCCACAGCGGGACATGGGCCGGGGGGAAACCGGGCAGCGCGGCGGCGGCGCCCAGCCCGATGCCGTAGCCGATCGCCAGGCCGATCAGTCCGCCGAGCAGGCACAGCAGCAGCGATTCAAACAGAAACTGCAACAGAATCTGGTGGCGCTTGGCGCCGATGGCCTTGCAGATGCCGATTTCCCGGGTGCGTTCGGTGACCGACACCAGCATGATGTTCATGATGCCGATGCCGCCCACCAGCAGGGAGATGCTGACGATGCCGCCCATCACCAGCGTGACGGAACCGATGATGGAGTTGAAGGTGGAGGCCAGTTGCTCCGAGGTCTGCACCTGAAAGTCATCGTCTTCGGTGCTCAGCCCGTGGGCAGTCCGCAGCAGGGTGGTGATGCGGTTCTTGATCGTGTCGATCTCGTCGATGTTGCTGATGGTGAGCTGGATGAAGATATCCGGCTGAATCTGGTTGCCCACCAGGGAGCGCATGGTGCTGTAGGGCAGCAGCACGAAGTTGTCCTGACTCTGTCCGAAGATCTGGCCCCTGGCCTCCATCAGGCCGATGATTTTCACCCATTCCTCGCCGATCTTGATGAATTCACCGACCGGATCGTCGGGCAGTGACAGGTTGTTTCTGACTTCTTCCCCGATCACGGCCACCCGGCGCCGGGTCAGGTTGTCGCTGTCGGACAGGAAGCGGCCGCGCTGTGCATAAAGTTGCTGCACCGATTGGAAGGAGTAGGTGGTGCCCGAGATCTGGGTCGCCGTCACCTGCGAGCCATAGCGTACCTGGCTCAGGTTTCCGGTCTGGGAATACAACACCGGGGTGATGGAGGCGATGCCCTCGACGCGGCGGGTGATCAGCTCCAGGTCGTCCGGGGTGATCCGGGACAGCCGTCCCTGCAAGCGCTCGGCCAGCGGCGTATAGGACTGCACGCTCAGGCTGTTGGTGCCCAGCCCTTCGAACTGCTGGTTCACGGTGAAACTCAAACCCTGGATGATGGAGACCATGGCAATCACCGCCGCCACGCCGATGACGATGCCCAGCGTCGTCAGGAAGCTGCGGAAGCCATGTGCCCGGATGGAGCCCAGTGCCGAACGAAAGCTCTCCAGGAGGTCAAAAAGCAGCATCAGGCAAGCTCCCTGGGCGTGTCTTGCGCCACTTGCCCGTCTTCAAGCCGGATGGTGCGCTGGCAATGCGCGGCAATTTCCGCTTCGTGGGTGACGATGATGATGGTCTGGTTCTGGGCGTGCAACTGATCAAACAGTTTCATGATGTCAATGGTGGTTTTCGAATCCAGATTGCCGGTGGGCTCGTCCGCCAGCAGCAGGGAAGGGCGGGTCACCAGCGCGCGGGCGATGGCGACACGCTGGCGCTGGCCGCCGGAGAGCTGATTGGGCAGATGATCCACGCGTTCACCCAGCCCGACATGGTTCAGGGCTTCCAGCGCCCTGCTTCTGCGCTCTGCCAGCCGGATGCCCCGATAGATCAGCGGTTGCATCACATTGGCCAGTGCCGTGGCCCTGGGCAGCAGGTTGAAACTCTGGAAAATAAAGCCGATTTCCCGGTTGCGGATGTCCGCCAGCTCGTCCGGGTTCAGCAGGCTGACATCCTTGCCGTTCAGAATGTAGTGGCCGCCGGTGGGCCGGTCCAGGCAGCCCAGGATATTGAGCATGGTGGACTTGCCCGAGCCGGAGGAACCGACAAAGGCCACGTACTCGCTCTTGTGGATTGCCAGATCGATCGCGTCCAGGGCCTTCACTGTCTGTTGGCCCATTTCGTAATATCTGGACAAGTGTTTGAGTTCGATGAGACTCATGCGTATCAACCGGAAGTGAGGCTGACGCTGTCCCCATCCTGCAGATTGCGCAGAATCCGGTCGGGGCTGACGATGATCTGATCACCGGCATTCAGACCCGCCGTGATTTCCTGGTATTCGTCATCGGATACGCCCACCTGCACGCTTACCTTGCGGGCGATGCCGTCGTCATACTTGAAGACCGTGTATTCGGTCAGCTTGCTGCTCCGGTCTTCGGTGACGGTGATGGCCTGCATGGGCACCGCCAGGACCGGCGCGCTGGTGCTGGTAAAAATTTCCGCGCGACAGGACATGCCGGGGCGCAGCACGACACCCCGGGTGTCGGTGAAGCGCAGTTTCACGACAAAACTGAGCGACTGGCTGCCCGTGGCTTGTTTGGCTGAGATGGCGATCGACTCCACGATTGCCGTCATGGCCTGGTTGGGGTAGGCGATGGCGACGACTTCGGCTTCCTGGCCCAGCGCGATATTGGCGATGTCGGCTTCGTCCACGTTGACTTCCGTATGAATGCTGTCCGGGTTGGCAATGGTCATCAGACTGGAGCCCGGCACGTTGGTGGTGCTTGAAATGGCGGTTTCACCCACCTTGATGTCGAGAGAGGTGACGATGCCGTCGAGTGGGGAATAGACCCGGGTTTTACGCAGGTTTTTTTCCGCTTCCTCGAGATAGGCCCGGGCCTGCTGCAGGGACGCCGTGCGGGACTGCAAGTCCAGTCTGGCGAGATTGAGTTCGTTGGTGGCCAGTTCGAAGCCATCCTGGTCGATCAGCCCGCGCTGGAACAATTGTTCCTTGCGCTGCCATTGTGTTTCCAGGTTGTCGATACGCAGTTTCTGGGATTCAATGGCAATTTCCTGGATTCGGGCGGAGGCCTGTTGCTGTGCCATCAGTGCGCTCAGAGCTTCGTCGTCGATTTTCAGCAGCAATTGTCCCTGCCTGACCTGGTCGCCTTCCTCGACCAGCAGTTCGGTGACCTTGCCGATTATTTCCGTGCTCAACAGCACTTCTTCCTGATGGCTGAGTTTGCCGGAGGCAAGAATCGAGGAACGAATGGTTCTGGCCGACAGCGTTTCAGCCTCGACTTCCCGTTGCTGTCCCAGATTCTGGTTTTTGAGCAGGGGAATACTGACGACCAGTGCCAGGATGCCCAGCAGGATGAGGAGTTTTTTCATTAAAGGATCACCAGAGCCCAGATGCCGTAAACGATAACATAGGGCAGGAGGATGATGACAGCGCTGCTCAGGGGCTTTTTGGCGCGCCAGTGGGCATAGCCGAGCACCATGAGCAGCAAAGACCAAAGTTGAGCAAGATTGAGACTGTTCAACAGATTGGCGAAATTACCTTGTGCCTGAAAAATCAGGTTGTTCAGGGACAGAGGGCTTAGCTGCTGAAGACTGATCAGGCCGTCAGTCGAACTGAGAATGGCGACCCAGGACGCCACAGCACTGAAGAGAAGCGGGATGCCGGTCCAGCAGACCAGCGCGAACCACTGTCTGAAACTGATGCCGTCATAGGTGAACTTGGAGATCAGGGACAGGTAGCCGGCATAGGCAGCCATGATCAGGGTAAGCACGATTACCACCGAAACCGCAGACGAGATGGCCAATGTGGCCGGCGAGGTGCTTGCGTAAGCGTCGCGCAGTGCGCCTTCCGGCGTACTGACCACCTGCATGGCCTGTGCCACCAGTTGATCCACCAGGAAATCCGGATCGACCGTATAAAAATAGCCGACTTGTATCGAAGCCGTGCTGATCAAAATCAGTAACAGAGGCAGCAGAATAGTCGGTTTTTCTTTCAGTCTTTGAAAGGCTTCCTGCGGCGAGGCGATGATGTCAATGATGTTTTTGAGCATTTCCGGATCCTTTTTTTATTTTTTATTACCCAGAATATCAAGCCCGAAGTGAGGGGTTTAGCCGATACCGGGCGATCATTCCAACGTTACGCCAAGCATGATAGCGCAACGACAAGGAGCAACATAGCTATGGAATTGATGAACCCGTCATCTCGGCACAAGTCCTATGTCATCCCCGCGCAGGCGCAGGCTCCTAACTATATGCCATGCAGGTTCGATGAAAGGTCCGGGTAGCAGGGCAGGATCTCCGGGGGACGCTACGAGTTCATCCCTGAAGGCTCTCTTCGGGCGTCCTGCCCTCAGAAGCCCCCGGAGCTCCCACCCCGCTACCCGAACCTTCGGCTTCAGCGTTGTGGCCTGATTCGACAAAAACCAGAAAAGCGAGTGTCCCTTCTTTTCGGCGGCGTCCTGAAACAAACAGGGATGATCGCGGTCTTAGGATTCATGCGCATTGGTCATTTTTTTTCTTATTTTTTCATTCTTTTCACCGTCCCACTCGCGGCGACGGCAGGGGAAGTCGACGATAACTTTCCCGCCGGCCGCTGGATATCCGAGAAAAAAGATACCGTCGTGCGCATAGAACCATGCGGTGAATCGTTATGCGCTTATCTGGATTGGATTCATCCCGAGGAACAACAACTCACGCCGTCCGGCGAGCCCTTGTGCGGGCAGAAGGTTCTGTGGGGCTTTGAGCAGTCGCGGTCCAAGCCCGATCTGTGGCGGGGCGGCCGCATCTACAAGGCCGATGACGATGAAGAGTACGCTGGCCGCATCCGGGTGGTGAACACCGGGGTACTCAGCGTGCGGGGCTTCATCGGCCTGCCACTCCTGGGCAAAACCTACACCCTGACCCGGATCAACGAAACCGATCCCAATTATCCCACCTGCCGGTAAAGGTTTTGTCTCTTATTGATCATTCCAAAGCTGGGCCGGGAATGATAGCGCAACTATAAGGCCTGTCAGAGTTATTCAGAGCTTCCCTAAAAATCCAGATTCAATGTCAGGCCGACGCGCCGGGGTTCGCCCAGTTGGGTAAAGAGCCGGGGCGTGAAATCATCCCGGGGGTCGTTGCCGAAGAAGAAACCCTTGACCAGATAGTCCCTGTTACCGAGGTTGCGGCCCCACAGCGTGAAATGCCAGTCATCGAGCGTATAGCTGAGGCTGGCATTGAGCAGTTCGTAGGCCTGCGAGCGGGCGTCATAACTGTCCGAGAAAAAGAAGGCGTCCCGGCCCTGCAGATTGATGTCGAAGGCAAGCTGCGGGCTCAGCGCCAGACCGGCGCCGGCGGTGAATTGATAGCTGGGCGCCTGGGCCTGGGCGCGGCCACTCTGGTTGAGGCCATTGGCATCGATGAAATTGCGAAATTCGGTTTTCAGCAAGCCCAACGAACCATAAAGTTTGAGGCGGTCGCTGGCCAGCCAGTCGACATTGGCTTCCAGGCCATAATTGGAACCCGAGGCGGCATTGCCGATGAAGTCGATGAATTCGGAACTGCCGTCGTCCCGGATACGCACGACGGAGCTGGAAATCTGCACATCGCTGCGGTCCATGTAGAACAGGGCCACGCGGGTCTGGACGCGCTCATCGAACAGGGCGCCCTTGAAGCCCAGTTCATAGTTCCAGAGTTTTTCCGCACCGAATTCACGCAGGTCCGCATCCAGCGAACCGTCGGTATTGAAGCCGGCCGGCTTGTAGCCGCGGGACACGCTGGCGTACAGGTGCCGGCCGCTGCCGGTAACATAATTCAGCGCCAGCTTGCCGCCGAACAGCGTGTCTTCAGGCGCAAAGGACACCTGATTGGAATCCTGGTAGCCGGCATCGAAACGCTCTAGCCGCAGGCCGGCTTCCACGCTCCAATGCCCGTTCAGGGCGGTGGTGCTTTCCCCGAACAGCGCCAGCCGGTCGGTGCGGTAGGAGCTGTTGAAAATGGCCGGCAGGAAGGTGTTTTCCCGTTCGAGGTCCACATCCTGATGCTGGACATATGCGCCGAGCACCCAGTCGGTGCGGCCCCCGAGCAGGGCGCCGGCATCGGTGGATACCAGCCGCAGCTCGCCACTGGTGGTGAGGCGGTCACGGAAATACTTGTCGGTGGATGAAAACTCGAAGGGGTGGAAGCCGGTAAAAACCCAGTCTTCATCAAAACTGTATTCGATATCGGAATCCGCATAAGCCAGGATGGCTTCCAGCGTAAAGTCCTCGAAGCGGTCGAAAGTCAATGTTGAACTGATGAGTCTTGATTCCTGGCGGTCGTGGCCGGGCTCGTCGGACAGGGTGTCCCTGATATTATCCAGCGAAAAGGCATCATAGCCATTGTCGACGTCCACGTAGGCGGCAGTGAGATCTAGGCTGATATCGTCCGCGAGATCCCAGGCCAGTTTGCCGCGCAGGGAGCTTTCATTGCGCTTGTTGGTGTGGCGGTCCAGAAACAGGTTGCGGCCGAAACCATCACTCTGGATATTCTGGGCGGCAATCCGGTAGCGCAGGTTTTCCGAACCCAGAGGTCCGGAAGCATGGGCTGCCACGCCGGTGCTGTCGTGATTGGCGGCTTCCAGTTGCAGGCCATACTCGGCTTTTGCCGCAGGCGCCCTGGTCTTGAGGTTGATCAGGCCCGCCAGTGCATTGGAACCGTAGCGGGTGCCCTGTGGCCCCAGCAGTATTTCCACCTGTTCCACGTCATACAGCAGCGCGGCATTGCCGATGCCGCTGAAATCCACGCCATCGATGATGAGCCCGACCGAGGAATTCAGGGGTTCGGCAAACTGGCTGCGTTCGCCAATGCCGCGAATCTGAAAAAAACGTGCGCGGGAGGCCCCCGAAGCGAAATTGACATTGGGCGCGTTCAGCAGGATGTCTTCCAGATGCTGTGCGTTTTTCTGCTGAATCAACTGGCTGTCCAGGACCAGCACACTGGCACTGATGTCGGTGACGGATGCCGCCCTGAAGTCGGCGGAGACAGTGATTTCCTCGATGGTACTCGGGGTGCGGTCCTGGGCAAGAGCGGCGGACAGAGGCAAGAACGAGTGAAAGAACAGGCCGAAAGAAGACAGCAGTAAACGAGACATTTTTTCTCCGTAATGATGCAATGGCTGCGGCCAATACTACGGAGAGAAAAAAAGAACCGAATCCGACCGGATCCAGTCTTCCTATTCCTACGCCAGTATTACCCGGTTCAGGTTCAAAGGGTTTATTAAAAATATCTCAGGCCGAAGCCACCCCTTAGGAAGTTGCCAATGTAATGCAGGGAGAAATTTTTTACAAGCTCAACGTGCGATAAAACCCGCCCGCGGATTCAGCACGGTCCCGTCCTCCAATATGGCATTGCTCCAGGCTGCGGCTGGTCGGCCATCTTTCATCGGGTTGCCGGTGATCGTGATTTTCGCACCCACGGGCAGCGTACTCTTGCGGATGCCGGAGCGCATCAGTGTGGTCGGCCCCTCCGCCTCGAAACCCCAGGTACTGACACTGCCGTCGGCAGCCGTGACGTCGACCAGCAGCCAGGAGTGCGGGTTGGTGTATTGGAATTCCTTGATGACACCGGTGACGGTGATCTGTTTCTGATCGTCGAACATCGCAGTGGAATGGTGGGCCGCCAGCGGCGTGGTGGCCAGCACTGATATCAGCAACAGCAGGCTTTTCAATTTTGCAATCATTGTTCCTCTCCGGTTCAGTCAAAATTAAAATCGGTGAAAGTGGTGGAACCATCATCCTGTTCCTGCACATCATTGTTTTGATTGTCGAAGCAATACCAGTAATGAATGCGCAGGATCCGTTCGGGGTCAGTGAGACGGATGTAAGTCTTCATGGTGTACCAGGGTTCCAGCAAGGTCTGTGGGTCGTAAGCCCAGATATGAGAAATCAGGGTGCGTTCATCGGCCTTCTGCATGATTTCAACCAGCTCGATATCATCGGAATAATCCGGCTGTCCACGCTGATACATGCCGGCACGCAACTGATTGGTATGAATCACCAGTCTGGGGCCATCCCAGAAACCGATCGAATCGCCATCAAAGGTAGGGAAACGGTCTTCGGGTGGCAGATGCCCGCGCCCGTCGGTGTAGATGCGGCGGGTTTCCGCCGCCACTTCGTTGATCAGCCAGGTCTTGTCCGGTGTGACTGCGTATTCGCGCAGGAAGGGTTCGGATACCCCGCGCGGGGCGCCAGGCGGTTCGCAGCGGCCCAGTGGGTCGAACTCGATGCCCTGCTTGATCTGTTCCACACGCTCCACCAGCTTGTCGTAGTATTCGGGCACCAGCTTGGCCGTTGGCAGTTCGTTGGGTTTCTGGGCGGAGTCGTAAGCCAGTCCGGCGGCCGTGAATTGCAGTGAATAGATGCCGCTCCAGTCGGGCAGGGTGGCCTGGGTCAAAGGCTGGGTGTCCCCCGCTTGCTCGCGGAAATACGCATACAGTGCTTCGGCGCTGGCATGCCGCCGGCCCAGTTCGATCATCTCGGCGCGATCGGCATAGGCCCCGGGTAGTTGGGCCCAGGCAAGAGGAGGCAAAGCAAGGATGCAGAGCCAGGCAAGGAGGAAGAAGAGCGGGCGTGAATGCTGCATGGAATTTCCCCTGTTGTATTTTTATTGCTGTGCAGTATATGAGTTTTGGCCCGCGTCTGGCTATCAGAAGCGTGTATTCAGTGCCAGCTGCAGACGCGTGGCCGGGTTTCCCTGCACGAGCGTATAGTCGAGAGCGTAGTGTTCCAGTTTCCGCTGGTAGCGGGCGAAGAGTTCATCACGGTCGTGAGGATTTTCCCGCAAGGGATCGGCTTCCCAGGGAATATCCCAATGACACAGGAAGTAGTGACGCGGGTAGTTGGGATTGTTCAGATTGGCTTCAAAGGTCCGGTAAATCCAGGGATCACAGTTGCCATAACGAACCTCGCTCCAGATCATGATCACGAGCAGGTCGGTATCACAGACCAGACGCGGTGGCGCCAGTTGCAACAGGCTTTGTTCGCGGTGCTGCTGCAAGCTGGCAATTTCAAGGAGATCGGCTTTTTCATAGTGATAGCTTGCCATGCCCGGTATACATTTCTGCTCCAGGTAATCCCGGGACACTTCGTTGACGAGGGGTATCCCGAAGTGATCCGCCAATTGCCCTGCCAACGTGGTTTTGCCGCTGGATTCCGGGCCGGTAACGACACTAATGCGGGTTTTCATGAATCATGCTTTTACGCCAGGCCCGATATCCCATGATCGCCAGTCCGACATAGACCAGGTACAGAAGGCTGTAGAAATACAGGGCCTGGCTGTAATAGATGACGATCGACAGCGCATCGATGGCCAGCCACAGAATCCAGGATTCCAGTTTCTTGCGGCTTTGCAACCACAGGGCAAGCAGGCTGAACATGCTGACAGTGTTGTCCAGATAGGGTAAACGGGCATCGCTGTAATGTGCAAACAGCGAGCCGCTGATGAACATCAGGATCAGCGCCAGAGCGCTCAGAAACAGCATGAGCTTGCCGCTTTCCCGGCTCACCCCCAGGCCGGACTCTCCGCGTTTCCCGCCTTTGAACCAGTAATACCAGCCATAGAAATTCATCAGCAGATAGACGATATGCAGACCGAAGTTGGCATATAGCCGGGCATTGTAAAAAACATAAAGAGAAGCCAGCACATAGGCCGTGGCAGCCGCCCAGGTCCAGATGTTCTGCTTGACCAGCAGCCACACACACAGCAGGCCGCTGAGCAGTCCAAAAATTTCGACGGCACCCAACACCGGGATCAATTCGATCATGGTTTTGCTTCAGGACCCCTCATTCCCGTGCCGGTATCTCCCGTCGTCCCCGCGCAGGCGGGGATACAGAGCCCTGTCAGGCAACTCACAGGGGCTGTGCCGACGCATTCAGCTCCACGATGGGATAGCCCAGGGCTTGCAGCGAGGGCTCGATGACGGCCTTGTCACCCACTACCAGGATGCGCATTCTGTCCAGTGGCAGGTGTTCGCGGGCGAGGGCATTGATGTTTTCCTGGGTCATGGCATCGATAATGGCCTGCTGCTGCCGGACGAAGTTGCGGTCCAGACCATAGGTGATGATCTGTTCCAGCAAGCGGGCTTTTTGTCCGGGAGTTTCATAATCCAGGGCTTCGCTCTGACCAATGGCATCCCGGGTGAACTGCAATTCCTGCGCGGTGATGCCATTTTCCCGATAGTTGCCGATTTCCGTCATGAACTGCACGACGGCGTCGGCGGTGGTATCGGTTCTGACGCTGGCAGAGGCCGTGAAGGGGCCGGGCAGCTTCGTGGCCGAAAATGAACTGCGGGCGCCGTAGGTATAGCCCTTGTCTTCCCGCAGATTGAGATTGATGCGACTGCTGAAGGCGCCGCCAAGCACATAGTTCATCAGATAGCGTTTGAAATATTCGCCGGTGGGATCATAGCTGAGATCACTCAGGTAACCGATGCGGATTTCAGACTGGGCGGCCCCTGGTTTATCCACCAGATACAGTGTGGTCCCGTCAGCCTGTTCAGGCAAGGGCTGTTCCGGGATATGCACCGGGGCATCGGGCAGGTTTTGCAGGAATCCGAGCCTGGCGCTGATCTCATCCTGGGCAATGTCGCCGACGACGATGACGTCCAGGGCTTGTGACACCAGGCTTTGACGGCTGAAGTTTTCGATATCGGCCAGAGTGATATCCTGCAAGGTTGCAATTTCACCGTTGGCGGAGACTGAAAAAGCGTGATTCGGGCCATAGGTCAGTTTCTGATAGACATTGGCAGCAATGCTGCTGGGTTGTTCCTTTTCCGCCTCCAGAGCTTCGATCTGCTGCTGTTTCAACCGGACAAGATCTTCTTCAGTGAAACGGGAATGGAACAGGCGTTGTTCCAGCAAGGCCAGGGTCGCATCCAGATTGCGCCGCAGGGTCCGGACCCGAATGCTGGTGTTTTCACGTCCCCCGGACACCGAGATGTCACTGCCCAGTTTCTGAAGTTCAATTTCGAATTCTTCGGCGCTGAGCTCTTCCGTTCCTTCATTCATCATGGCGGCAGTCAGACTGGACAGGCCACTGAGTTCAGGAGGGTCCAGCAGATGGCCACCGGCAAAAACCAGGTTCAGGCTCACCATCGGTACCTCGTCACTGCGGGTGCCGATCATGGCAATGCCCTTGCCGAGATCCTGTTCCCAGAAGTCGGGCATGATCGCCAATGGACTGGGACCGGCATCCGGTTTCACGGAGCGGTCGAAGCTGGAATCGACGTTGCGCAGGGCAAGCGCCGTCTCCGGAGTCTCGGCACGGCTCAGACGTTCAGGAATCGTGTAGTTGTCAGGCCGGGACTGGCCGTTGGGGGCATTGCCGGGGACGACGCTCTGGATGATGGCAGGTTTGTCCTTGATATAGGTGTTGAAGACTCTGAGGATATCATCCCGGGTCAACGCACGGATTGCATTCAGTTCTTTCTGGATATTGTTGGGATTGCCCAGAAAGGTTTCATTGTAGGCCAGTTGCGAAACCTTGCCCCTGACGCTGGCCAGGCTGTTGATCAGTCCGGCTTCCTGTTCAGCCTTGAAGATCACCAGGTCTTCATCCCGGATCGAGTCGGCATCAAAGGTATCGAAAACCGCCCGCATTTCGGTCTCGAACTGACTCAGAGAGGTGCCCGGAAAGGGCAGAACGAAGAAGGTGAGAGTGCCTGCCAGTTCCATGCTGTTATGAAAGCCGCTGGCCTCGATGGCCTTGCGGGGCAGCACGAATTCCTTGTAGAAGAACGATTTTCTGCCGACACCGATGATATCGTTGAGGGCGTCCAGTGCGACCCGGTCGGGGTGATCGAGGGGCACCGTCGGGTAGGTGAACAAGAGCGCAGGGAAGCGGATATTCTGATCCACATAGGACACGTAGCGATCAGCCTCCAGGCTGACAGGGGGGGCGGTTTCCGGTTCCACTGCCGGTCCGGCAGGGATTTCACCGAAGTAGCGCAGCGCCAGCCTGATGACCTCTGCCTCGTCCACATTGCCGCCCACGGTCAGGGTGGCATTGTTGGGGCCGTACCAGCGCAGAAAGAAGCGTTTCAGATCGTCGAGGGTTGCCGCATCGAGGTCTTCCGGGTAACCGATCACCGGCCAGGAATAAGGATGGCTGGGAGGGTACAGTGCCGCGCTGTTGACTTCGTCGAAGCGGCCATAGGGCCGGTTTTCCACATTTTGCCCGCGCTCGTTCTTGACGGTGGCACGCTGAATTTCAAATTTTTCTTCGGTAACCGCATTCAGCAAGAAGCCCATGCGGTCGGCTTCCAGCCAGAACATGGTTTCCAGCTGATTGCTGGGGACAGTCTCGAAATAGTTGGTGCGGTCATTATTGGTGCTGCCATTCATGGTGCCACCGGCTTCGGTGACGATCTTGAAATGTTCATCGTCGGCGACATGTTCCGAGCCCTGAAACATCATATGCTCGAAAAAATGGGCGAAGCCCGAACGGCGGGCCTCCTCCCGGGCAGAACCCACGTGATAGGTCACATCCACATGGATCAGGGGATCGGAATGGTCTTCGTGAACAATCAGTGTGAGGCCATTGTCCAGACGGTATTTGCTGTAGGGAATGATGATGGCATCAGAATCTGCGGCCACTCGTTCCAGCAGGGTGATGCCGGCAGGTAGCGTCTTGGCCGACGTGGCAGGTGTCGTCGGAGAGGAGGATTCACCACAGCCGACAAGGCCCAGCAGGACCAGGGCAGTAGCGATGTATTTCAGAGAAAACAATTTCAGAGAAAACAAGGGTTTCATGATTATTCTCCAGCGCAGATACGGATTCGCAGGCTCTTTTGCGAGTGCCCGAATTAAAGCACATCCGACTTCCGGCTGCCAATCTTGCGCAGAGAGGCCGGCAAGCGGATTTTTCCTGTCCCCATACCGGCAGAAGTTGGCCGGACCCCGGAAGAATAAGGTAAGATGTCGGGCATTGCCCCGCAGGGGTGCAAGGCCCACAAAATTTTACACAGGGCTCCTTCGACGACGGGACCAGAAGATGTTTGAAGCACTCGCCAATTCCGCGTTGAGCCAATGGCTCAGTCAGACCCTTTGGGGCTTCCCGATGGCGGAGATCTTTCACCTGGTCATGATCGGCACTTTTTATGGTGGCATCGTGATGCTGGATCTGCGGCTGCTGGGCATCAACCGCTTTATTTCTTCCGAGATTCTGATGCGGCATGTGCTGCGCTGCATCTGGGTGGTCTTTGGCGGGGCCGTGGTCAGCGGTTCCCTGCTGTTTGTCTTCATGCCACAGGAATATCCCAACAATCCGGCCTTTCTGATCAAAATGGCCCTGGTCCTTGTCGGCGGTTTGAATGCGCTGTGGATGCACAAGGTGCTGATCAGGGACATCGAGACCTGGGACCGGGACACGATGCCGCCCGTCGGGGTAAGGATTTCTGCGCTCCTGTCATTGTGCCTGTGGAGTGGGGTGCTCGCCGGTGGCCGCTTGATTGCCTACTATTACGGATTCTGAGTCGGTGACGATTCAATTACTGAAACTGCGTGATGTGCCCGATGATGAACAGCTGGATATTCGGGCACTGCTGGATGAGCATGGGATTGATTACTATGAGACCAGTGCCGGCAACTGGGGGATTTCCATGCCGGCCCTGTGGCTGAAGGATGCGTCTCAATTTCAGCAGGCCAGAGCTCTGCTCGATGCCTATGCACAGCAGCGGCTGCATACGGCAAAAGAGGAATATCAGCATTTGCAGGACTCAGGAAAGGCCCGTACCTTGCTTGACATCGTTCGGGAGAACCCCCTGCGTTTCATCGTCTACATGCTCATCATCATCGGTCTGGCGACTCTTTCTGTAGTACCATTCCTGTCATTTTAAAACTGAGGAAAGCCTGACATGAGCAGTGATCTCATTCTAGACATTCAGCCCCTGGGATTTCAGTGGAAGACCCTGGATCCCTTTTTGTTTTGTGTTCACCATCAGGATTTTTATCCGGCCGGCAATGCGCAGATGGGGCCGCAGGACTCTCTGGGCGGCAGGAACATTGGTCAGGACTTCCAGCGCAAGGATGGCTGGAACATGTACCATGGACAGCAGGTGCCGGGTTTTCCGGGCCATCCACATCGCGGTTTCGAGACCGTCACCATCGTTCAGAAAGGCGTGGTCGATCACGCCGATTCCCTTGGCGCCGCCGGACGCTATGGTAATGGCGATGTGCAGTGGATGACGGCCGGCAAGGGTATTCAACACAGTGAAATGTTTCCACTGCTCAGGCAGGATGCCGACAACACCATGGAACTGTTTCAGGTCTGGGTCAATCTGCCTGCCGCCAGTAAACTGGTGTCACCGCATTTCACGATGTTCTGGAACGAAAACATGCCCAGATATACCAGTGCCGACGGCCGTGTGACGGTTGATGTCATAGCCGGTGATCTGCAGGGTATCTCCGCACTGGCGCCACCACCGGATTCCTGGGCGGCGGACCCCCGGCACCACCTGGGCATCTGGCTGGTCAGGCTGGCTGCCGGTGCCGAATGGGAAATGCCCGCGACGGTTTCCGGCCACAATCGCAGTCTTTATTTCTTTCAGGGGGACACCTTGACCCTGGCAGGCAAGGAACTGTCATCGGGACACAGTGCCCGGCTGCGACCGGAGCATGCCGTGACGCTGAAAAACACGGGCCAGCAGGAGGCACGGCTGTTGGTCCTGCAGGGGCAGCCGATTGGTGAGCCTGTTGCACATTACGGCCCCTTTGTGATGAACAGCCGGGAAGAACTGCAACAGGCCTTTATCGATTACCAGCGTGATCAGTTTGGGGGCTGGCCCTGGCCACGTGATGACCAGGTGCATCCTAGGGAGAGCAAGCGCTTTGCCCGCTATGATGACGGCCGCGAAGAGCATCCTGCCGGTGAATGATTTTTTGTACATGACAAGAGATTGTTTTTATGGAAAATGAATTGCAGCAAGTGGCTGCTGTTTATGACCTTGTTGCAGAATTTTTGGTTAATTATAGCTTCCAGTTGGTAGGCGCCATCCTGATTTTGATTCTGGGGGTGGTGGTGGCGCGCAAAGTCGGCAATCTGGTGCTGGCCCTGCTGAGCCGGAAGAATATAGATATTACCCTGAGCCGCTTCGTGGCCAGCGGTGTTCGCATTCTTATCGTAGGCATGGTGGCGATTATCGCGCTGGGCAAGCTGGGCATCAGTATCACGCCCTTTGTCGCCACCATCGGTGCTTTGTCCCTGGGTGCAGGGCTGGCCCTGCAGGGCTTGTTGTCCAACTATGGTGCCGGCGTCAGTATCATCGTGGCGCGTCCTTTCGTGGTGGGTGATACCATCATGGTCCAGGGAGTCAGCGGTGTCGTCAGAGAGGTACACCTGGCTTATACTCTGCTCAGCAATGAGGATGAAACCATCATCACCATACCCAACCGGCATATCATCGGGGAAATCATTCATAATTCTCACGAGGATACTGTTGTGGAACTGAAGGTTGGCATTGCCTACCATTGTGATCCGCAGCTGGCGATCAATGTCATCAGTGCCGAGCTTGCCGGCATCGAAGGTGTCAGCGGCACGCGGGCAGCCCAGGTGGGAATAGATAATTTTGCGGACAGCAGCATCGAAATCGGCGTGCGTTTCTGGGCCAAAACCCTGCTGCTTCACCAAACCCGTTATCGAGCCAATATGGCCATTCACCGGGCGCTTGCAGCGCACAATATCGAGATACCCTTCCCGCAACGTGATGTGCATTTGCTGACTCAGGCGCAGCAGGCCTGAAATGCCGATAGAGATTCCCTGAGGTGGCGATGCTTTATTCCGTGTTGCTGGCAGGCGGACGCTCATCCCGGATGGGGCAAAACAAGGCCTTGCTGAAATGGCGGGGGCAAACCTTGCTGGACCGTGCCCTGGCCCTTTTGCAGGGCACCGGGTCCGACCGGATATTTCTGAGTGGGCAATTTGACGGCTACGACTGCATTGCCGACCTCGTGCCCAACGCAGGACCGCTGGGTGGCATTTATTCGACGCTGGCTTTGATCAGAACCGAATATGTCCTGGATGGCTCGCTCCTGCTGGTGGTACCGGTTGATATGCCCCTGTTGTCCAGCAATGCCCTGGCAAGGCTGCTGGTCAACATGCAGGGCAGGCAGGCGGTGCGCTATGAGAATGAAATGTTTCCCTGTGCGCTCAGGACTTCCGAGGCACTCCATGACTATTTGCATGAACAGCTGTTCAATGCAAACGACAAGCGCGGCCTGGTTTCGATGGGGGCCTTGCTGCACTACTTGCAGGCAGACAGCATCAGCAGCAAGGGTCTGGAGCCGGAGGTTTTTTTGAATGTCAACAGGCCGGAAGACTGGCTGAAAATGCAGCATATGAGCGTCGGCCAGGACCTTTGACGAAGAATTGACTTCGGCTGTTCGTCATTCCCGGTCGGAGATCACTCAAGGCTGAAGAACCGGGCAGGTTACTGGGAGCCTGCCCGGTTCCGGCATCAGGAAATGACTTCCTCGATCTTGCGGCGCGTTTCATTGTAGTCGAGATACTGCTCCTGCCAGCGGGAGAGATGATCACAGACTTCCACCTGTACCGCCGTCACCTTGTATTCGGGACATTCGGTTGCCCAGTCGCTGAATTCGGTGGTCACCACATTGGCGCCTGATTCCGGCATGTGGAAGGTGGTATAGACCACCCCCGGCTGCATCCTGTCGGAAATCCTGGCCACCAGCGTGGTTTCACCCTTGCGGCTGCGGATTGCCACGCGGTCGCCATCCCGGATCTGGCGTTCTTCGGCGTCATGCGCATGAATTTCCAGTATGTCCTGACTGTGCCACAGATTGTTCATCGTGCGGCGGGTCTGGGCTCCCACGTTATACTGGCTCAGAATACGACCGGTGGTCAGAATCAGGGGGAATTTCGGCGTGATGCGTTCTTCGGTGGGCACGAATTCGGTAACTTCGAACTTGCCCTTGCCACGCACGAAACGGTCGATGTGCATGATCGGCGTGCCCTGTGGGGCCTCGTCATTGCAGGGCCATTGCACACTGCCTTCGGTATCCAGTTTGTGGAAACTGATATTGGCGAAGCTGGGCGTCAGCCGGGCGATTTCGTCCATGATTTCCGAGGGTTCGTTGTAGCGCATGTCATAGCCCATGGCCTGGGCGAGCTCACAGGTGACTTCCCATTCATGCTTGCCGGTTTTGGGTGCCATTACCGGGCGGACACGGCCAAGCCGGCGTTCCGCATTGGTAAAGGTGCCGTCTTTTTCCAGGAAGGACGTGCCGGGCAGGAAGACGTGGGCAAACTTGGCGGTTTCATTCAGGAACAGATCCTGCACCACACAGCATTCCAGTTTTTCCAGCGCGGCTTCGACGTGCTTGGTGTCCGGGTCGGATTGGGCAATGTCTTCGCCCTGGATATACATGCCCTTGTATTCACCCCTGATGGCGGCATTGAACATATTGGGAATGCGGAAGCCAGGCTCACCATCGAGTTCCATGCCCCAGGCGTCCTCGAAGGATTTGCGGGTCGTGGCATCACTGACCGGGCGATAATCGGAGAATTCATGGGGAAAGGAGCCCATGTCACAGGAACCCTGCACATTGTTCTGGCCGCGCAAGGGATTGACACCGCCGCCGTTGAATCCGATGTTGCCGGTCAACATGGCCAGATTGGCCATGCCCATGACCATCGTGGAGCCCTGGGAGTGCTCGGTCACGCCAAGACCATAGTAGATGGAGGCATGTTCGGCACTGGCGTATTTGCGTGCCGCTTCCCGCACGACTTCTGCGGGAGCGCCCAGCAGATGAGCGACCGCTTCCGGTGAATTTTTTGGGTCCCTGATAAAGGTCAGCCATTCCTGGAAGGCCTCCATGTCGCAGCGTTGCTGCACGTAATCCATGTCCGCCAGACCTTCTGCCACGATGGTATGGGCCAGGGCGTTGATCAGAGCCACATTGGAGCCGGGCAGTAGTGGCAAATGGATGCTGGCCTTGACATGGGGCGATTCCACCAGATCGATCCGGCGTGGGTCCGCCACGATCAGTTCCGCACCTTCACGCAATCGTTTTTTCATGCGCGAGGCGAAGACCGGATGCGCATCCGTTGGGTTGGCTCCGATCAGCAGCATCAGATCGGTGGCGTCGACACTGGCAAAGTCCTGGGTGCCGGCGGAGGTGCCCAGGGTCTGTTTCAGACCATAGCCGGTGGGAGAGTGGCAGACGCGGGCGCAGGTGTCGACATTGTTGTTGGCGAAAGCCGTGCGAATCAGTTTCTGCACGACAAAGACTTCTTCATTGGTGGTGCGTGAAGACGTGATGCCACCGATGGACTTGCGGCCGTATTTTTGCTGAATGGCTTTGAAGCGATCGGCCGCGAAGCCAATGGCTTCCTCCCAGGAGACTTCACGCCAGGGATCACTGGTTTTTTCCCGTACCATCGGATTCAGAATGCGTTCCTTGTGGCTGGCGTAGCCCCAGGCAAAACGACCCTTCACGCAGGAATGACCGTCGTTGGCCTTGCCGCTCTTGGCCGGGACCATGCGCACCACCTGGTCACCCTTCATTTCGGCTCTGAAAGTACAGCCCACGCCACAATAGGCACAGGTGGTTTCCACCGAATGTTCCGGGGTGCCGAGTTCGATGACGGATTTTTCATTCAAGGTGGCGGTAGGGCAGGCCTGCACACAGGCGCCACAAGAGACGCATTCGGAATTGAAGAAGCTTTCTTCGATGCCGGCACTGACGTGGGATTCGAAGCCTCTGCCGCCGATGGTCAGCGCAAAGGTTCCCTGGACTTCCTCACAGGCGCGGACACAGCGCGAGCAGACGATGCACTTGCTGGCCTCGAAACTGAAATAGGGGTTGCTGTTGTCGGTTTTGGCATCGAGGTGGTTGTCCCCATCATAACCGTAGCGCACTTCGCGCAGGCCGACAGCGCCGGCCATGTCCTGCAATTCACAGTCGCCGTTGGCAGAGCAGGTCAAACAGTCCAGGGGATGATCGGAAATATAAAGTTCCATCACACCCTTGCGTAATTTACCGAGTTTGGCGTTCTGTGTGGTGACTTTGAGCCCTTCTTCCACTGGTGTGGTACAGGAAGCCGGAGTGCCGCGGCGACCCTCGATTTCGACGAGGCACAAACGGCAGGAACCGAAGGGCTCAAGGCTGTCGGTGGCGCATAATTTAGGGATGGTCACGCCCAGCATCTGGGAGGCGCGCATAATGCTGGTGCCTGCCGGGACAGTGATTGTCTGACCATCGATCTCAAGGCTTACCAACTGGGTTTTCAGTTCGGCATTCCTGGCCAGTGGCGTTCCATAATCGATCTCTTTAATCATGCTCATTGGAAATCACCTTTAAAATGTTTGACTGCACTCATCACCGGAATGGGTGTCAGACCTCCCATGGCGCACAGGGACGCCGACTCCATGGTGTCGCACAGGTCTTTCAGAATGATCTGCTGGGCTTCACGCTCAGCCTCATTGGTGGCAGCGGTAATTCTGTCTATGACCTCCACACCGCGCACCGCACCGATACGGCAGGGAGTACATTTGCCGCAGGATTCCACGGCACAGAATTCCATTGCGAAGCGGGCCTGTTTCGCCATATCGACGCTGTCGTCAAATACTACTACGCCACCGTGGCCCAGCATACCCCCGGCCTTGGCGAAGGCTTCATAATCCAGTGGCGTATCCAGTAATTCGGCGGGGAAGTAGGCACCCAGGGGGCCGCCCACCTGTACCGCACGCAAGGGACGGCCAGTCGCCGTGCCGCCACCAAAGTCTTCGATCAGTTGCCGCAGGGTCAGACCGAACGCTTTTTCCACCAGTCCGCCGCGTTTGATATTGCCGCCAAGCTGGAAGGGCATGGTGCCGAGAGAACGGCCCAGACCATATTCAGCGTAGTGTTTTCCACCTTTTTCCATGATGACGGGTATGCTGGCCAGGGAGATGACGTTGTTGACGACCGTCGGTTTGCCGAACAGACCTTCGATGGCGGGCAGGGGAGGTTTGAAGCGGATCTGCCCACGCTTGCCTTCCAGGCTTTCCAGCAGAGAGGTCTCCTCGCCACAGATGTAGGCACCGGCCCCCATCCTTACTTCCAGATCGAAATGTTTGCCTGAACCCTGAATGTCGTTCCCCAGATAGCCGGCGCTGCTGGCTGCTGCCATGGCCTCTTCAAGGATGACGCGGGTCAGTGGGTATTCGGAACGCAGGTAGATATAGCCCTTGTCGGCGCCGGTCGCGAGTCCGGCGATAATCATGCCTTCGATCAGGCTCAGGGGGTCACCTTCCATGATCATGCGGTCCGAGAATGTCCCGCTGTCACCTTCGTCGGCGTTGCAGACGATATATTTTTGATCGGCCTGGGTCCCGGCGACGGTCTTCCATTTGATGCCGGTGGGGAAGGCGGCGCCACCACGACCCCGCAGACCCGAGTCCAGCACTTCCTGGATGATCTGCTCA
>JAVVEZ010000097.1:0-11827 GCA_032250895.1 Pseudomonadales bacterium
GTTTCAGAAACGATTTCAACTGTAACTCCAGCAGACCTGCCCTTGACCGCCCTGCCCCAGGACCAGACCGCAAGCTTTGATACACAGCCCTTGTTGACTGTGGCCGGTGCAAGCGACCCCGACTCACAGAAAGAGGCGAATGCCCAAGGCACGGCTTCGGAAGTCCCTGACCCGGCATTGGCAGCGCTTGCCATCATCCCTCTTCCCGTCAAGGTCCCTGCTGCCGATGTCGCAAAGGACGCATTGAATGAGGGAACCCTGGCCATTGCGGGCAACTCCACGACGGCAGCCCTTGCCGACACTGCAGCGAGGCTGCTGAAAACCCAGAACCCTGCTGTCCCTGGCACAGGCATTGAACAAAATGGCGTCACGGCGCCGGCAAGTGAGGGCAACCGGGCAACAGGCCAGAGTCCTCTTGCAGCCATTGCGACTCCTGCTCCCCAAGCCGCGAGTGCTGTTGCCTCAGACCTGGCCGCACTGACCGGAGTGGGCGGCAAGACCGGCCAGGGCCAGACAGCGGCCGGCGGTGAAGCCGGGCTACGCGTTCATGCCGGCCAGGATGCTGCGCAAAACACGCTTTTCTCATTGTTTGGCAACTCCCATACGCAAGCGGCGACAGTCACGACGATCACCGCCGCTGATGGCAGCGCCGCGCCGGGCCTGCCCAGTGTGGTCGGCAGTGCACAATGGACCCAGGAGCTTGCCCAGCAGCTGGCCACCCTGACCCGGGGCAATGAGCAGCAGGTTTCCCTGCACCTGAACCCCGCCGAACTCGGACCGCTGGTGATAGAACTCAAACTGTCGGAGCAGTCGGCCCAGGCACATTTCATTTCCTCTCATACCTTGGTGCGCAGCGCCGTCGAACAAGCCATTCCGCAACTGCGGGAAGCCCTGGCCGGACAGGGAATCAGTCTCGGTGACACCATGGTTGGCAGTCAGCAGAGCGGTCAACAGCAATCGTCCGAATTCAGGGATGGGCGTGCATCCGCCGGCCCCGTGCAGGCTGACAGGCCCACAGCGGCACCGGTCAGGCTGACAGTGCCGGCAAGCCTGGAAGGCCGGGTGAATCTGTATGTCTGAATTCACGGCCCAAGACTTAAATCAGGAAATAAAGCCAATACGGGGCTTTGTTTGCCTCATTCCACCGTTCCGGCAAGCGGCATACTGTCGCGGTAACGGCCCCTATCGAGAATCCCTCAGGAACTAAGCAATGGCAGAAGCATCCGAACCCATCGGCATTTCACGCAAGATCATGTGGCTCGTCGGCATCCTGATCCTGCTGTTACTCCTGGCCACGGCCGCCAATATCTACCTCATGCTGCAAAACCGCAATGCCGACAGCGAACTCGTAGCCGAAACAGACGCAGAGGCGGAAGAGGAAGAAGAACCAGAGGTCGCGCCGATACCGATTTTTGTCAAACTCGCCCCCCTGACGGTAAACCTGCTCAGCGACAAGTACAGCCAGCGCCTGCTTTACACCAGCATGTCACTGAAAGTGGACAACGAAGAAACCCAGGACATCATCATGACCCACATGCCCGAGGTTCATAGCCGCCTGTTGCTGCTGCTTTCAGCGCAGAAAGCGGAGGAACTGGTGTCGGCCGACGGCAAGGAGGAACTGAGCAAAAAAATCCTGGCGCTGTTTGAACAACCCCTGACCCGGCCTCAGCCACCGTTGGCCATCAGTGCCGTTCTTTTCAATGACTTTATCGTGCAATAAGCAAGGGACTGCCCACCATGTCCGCAGATGACCTTCTGTTACAGGATGAAATCGATGCCCTGCTGCACAGTGTCAGTGGTGAGGAAGCGGACGAGAGTAACCGGGGGAATGATCCCAAGTCCCGCATCCGCGCCTATGATCCCTCCACCCAGCACCGCATCATCCGTGACCGTCTGCATGCGCTGGAAATCATCAATGAACGCTTTGCCCGCCAGTTCCGCATCGGTCTCTTCAATCTGATCCGGCGCAATGCCGATATTACCGTGGAGCCGGTACGCTTTCAGAGTTACAGCATTTTCTCGCGCAATCTGCCGGTTCCCACCAATATCAATCTGATCACCATGAAACCCTTGCAGGGCACCGCCCTGGTGGTATTTCCACCCAGCATGGTGTTCATGGTGGTGGACAATCTGTTCGGCGGTGATGGCCGTTTTCTCACCAAATCCGAGGGACGTGAGTTTACCACCACGGAACAGCGCATCATTCTGCGCCTGCTGGAACTGGCAACCGACACCTATGAAGAATCCTGGAAGTCCATCTATCCATTGCAAATCAGCTATGTGCGCTCGGAAATGCAGGTCAAGTTTGCCAATATCACCAGCTCACCCAACGAAATCATCGCCATCACCAACTTTCATCTGGAAGTGGGCAACCTCAGCAGCGATTTCCAGATCTGCATCCCCTATACCATGATCGAGCCCCTGCGTGACATGCTGACCAACCCGGCCATCGACAGCCCCTCCAAGGCTGATCGCAGCTGGAGTCGCCGCATTGCCGGGGAAATCAGACAAACCGAAATCGACCTGGTCGCAGACTTCGTGGAGATTCGCTCCCGCATGGCACAGGTGCAGGCGCTGAAAGTGGGCGACGTGCTGCCCTTTGAATTGCCGGATAGTGTGATCGCCCGCGTCGATGGCGTACCGGTGCTGGAATGCAGCTTCGGCAGCCGCAATGACCGGCTTGCACTGCGGGTCAGCCGCGTCATCGAACACAGCACGGAACAAACCGGCGCCAGTGCCGTCCATGAGCTGATGGCAAAGGGGCAGGACAGCCAGAAAAAGGGCGAGCGCCCGGGCGAGCCTTCGACCCCGGTCTCAAAACCGGCACCCATCAGAACGCCCGTGAAACCTGAAACCCCAGCACCCGCTTCGCAACAAACAAAAGGAACCTGACCATGACTGATTCAGTAGCAAAGCCCCAGGACTCCGCTGAAGACGATTGGGCCGCCGCCATGGCTGAACAACAGACAGCCGCCCCCGTCGAAACCGAAACCGAAGCCGCCCATTCCGAACCCGCTGGTGACCGGATTTTCAAGCCGCTGGAACAAGGCAGCGAGAAAAGCCCGAGCCGCGAACTCGAGATGGTCATGGACATTCCGGTAAAGCTCAATGTCGAATTGGGCCGCACCCGCATCACCATCAAGCAACTGCTGGAGTTGTCCCAGGGTTCAGTGGTGGAGCTGGACGGTCTGGCCGGTGACCCCATGGACATTCTGATCAATGGCTACCTGGTGGCCCAGGGTGAAGTCGTCGTCGTGGATGATAAATACGGCATTCGCATCACCGAGATCACCACGCCCTCGGAACGCATCCAGAAGCTGAACCGGTGAACAACCCCCTGACCGAAGGCGACGCCATCGCCACCGCGGCCGCCGGCGGAGAAGCACTGAGCGCCATGGGCATGCTGGGCAAGACCGTGGTGGTACTGGCCTTCGTGATTGCCTTGATTCTGCTCTTCAGCTACCTGCTGAAGCGCTTTCACCTGCCTGGCGTTCTGGCCGGACAGCGCCTGCGGATCATTGCCAGTACCGCCGTGGGTCAACGTGAACGGGTGGTGATTGTCGAAGTGGAAGGTCTATGGCTAGTGCTGGGGGTGGGCGGAGGCCAGGTGAACAAGCTGCACGAACTGCCTGCTCCGGCAAACAGACCCCTGCCGGACACCACTTCATGAGCCGAACCCTGTGCAAGGCCCTGCCGGTCACCTGGCCGCTCCTGTTGCTGCCGCTGTTGCTGGTGCCGAGTTCCCCGCTGCAGGCCCAGGATATTACCGGCATCATCAGCCAGCCCACTGCCGATGGCGGCCAGCAATGGTCCATTCAATTGCAGACCCTGGCGCTCCTGTCCAGCCTCGCCTTCCTGCCTGCGGTACTGCTGATGATGACCAGCTTTACCCGCATCATCATTGTGCTGAGCCTGCTGCGGACCGCCATGGGCACCCAGTCGGCACCGCCCAATCAGGTCTTGCTGGGCATTGCGCTGTTTCTGACCTTCTTCGTGATGTCCCCGATCCTGAACCAGATCTATGAAACAGCCTGGCTGCCACTGGCCAATGACGAGATCAACTTCGAAGAGTTTCTGGACGTGGGCAGCCAACCCCTGCGGGTATTCATGCTCAGCCAGACCCGGGAAAGTGATCTCGCCCTGTTTGCCCGCCTCGCCGCCGCCGATCCGATCCAGGGTCCGGAGGCCGTTCCTTTGCGGGTTCTGATGCCGGCCTTTATCACCAGCGAAATGAAAACAGCCTTTCAGATTGGCTTCACCATTTTCATCCCCTTTCTGATCATCGACCTGGTGATAGCCAGTGTGCTGATGGCACTGGGCATGATGATGGTGCCCCCTGCCACCATTTCCCTGCCCTTCAAACTGATGCTCTTTGTGCTGGTGGACGGCTGGCAACTGTTGATCGGCTCCCTGGCCCAGAGTTTTTTCCAATGAACGGGACACAAGACCCCATGAACTTCACAAACAACCCGGAGAATACGGTATGAGCCCTGAATCGGTAATGGACCTGGCCTACCAGAGCATGCGCGTCGCCCTGCTGGTATCCGCCCCTCTGTTGATGGCAGCGCTGATCATCGGGCTGCTGGTCAGCCTGTTTCAGGCGGCCACCCAGATCAATGAAATGACGCTGTCCTTCATTCCGAAGATTCTCGGGATTTTCGTGATGCTGGTGCTGTTCGGTCCGCTGATGATCGAGTTGATGGTTGATTTCACGGCCGACCTGCTGCGCAACATTCCACTGATCGCCGGCTGACACGAGATGCCAGGGTCCAGCCCCTTTTCCCGGCTTATGTCCTCTGCCCACCCTTTGCCTGGCGGATGCCGGCCCCGGCCATGCTGACCGTCAGCTTTGCACAGTTGCAACTGTGGCTGGCCATGTTCCTGTGGCCCTTCATCCGCATCACCGCTTTTCTGGCCGCCGCCCCCTTGCTGGGACACTCGAGTGTCCCCAATCAGGTGAAGATAGGCCTGGCATTTTTTCTGACGCTGGTCGTCAGCGCCACGCTGCCACCCCTGCCTCAGGTGCCGGTCATGTCCTGGGCCGGCGTCGGCATCATTGCGGAACAAATCGTGATCGGATTGGCGCTCGGCCTGGTCATGCAGATCATCTTCACCGTGGTGGAGGCCGCCGGCGAATTCATCGGCTTGCAGATGGGCCTGGCCTTTGCGTCCTTCTTCGCCCCCGATACCGGCGCCAACACGCTGATCCTGTCGCGCCTGCTGTACATGCTGACCCTGCTGATGTTTCTGGCCTTCGACGGGCATCTGATGGTCATCGAAATTCTGACCAGCACCTTCATCACCCTGCCGGTGGGCTTCGGCAACCTCGATGCCAGCGCCTTCGACCTGCTGGTGCGCTACGCCAGCATCATATTTTCATCGGGACTGCTGCTGGCCATGCCCCTGGTGGCCGCCCTGATGGTCATCAACATGGCCATGAGCATTCTCAATCGTGTGGCGCCGCAGTTCACGGTCTTTTCCGTGGGCTTTCCCATGTCATTGCTGGCAGGCATCATACTGCTGATGGTAATGATGAATGATCTGGGCAATTTTCTGCAGGGCCTGTTCAGCCAGGGTCTGATCTTCGCTCAGCAACTGATGGAAAATATGGCAGGGCTGTGACACAGCGACTGTCCGCAGGCAATCCGGATGGGTCACGCCCTTCATTGAGATTGCGCATCGGGACGTGATTGCAGCCTGATACTGCCGACTGCCATGAGGGGTCAATCGGCGGGAGAAATCCGCAATAGTGCTCCCGGATTGTGATCGGTCAGTACATAGAGCAGGCCGTCCGGTCCGGGCCGCACATCACGGATACGCTGATGCAAGGACAGCAGTATCGGTTCCCGGGCCAGCGCCACACCCTCATCGCTGAACGTGATGCGCTGAATGTGACCGGTCATCGGGGTGCGCCCCATGACCATGGCACCGACGAAGGCATTGCCCTGCCAAAGCGGAAAGGCGCCACCGGTATAAAAACTGAGACCGGAAATGGCGATCGAAGGAATCCAGATCATGAACGGCGCTTGCAGGTCCGCGCGTGCCGTCAGTTCACTGATGGTACTGCCATCGTAATCAAGACCATGGGTAGCCAGAGGCCAGCCGTAATTGCCGCCGGCGCGGATGATGTTCATTTCATCGCCCCCGAGCGGTCCGTGTTCGTTTTCCCACAGTTCGCCGCTGGTCGGATGCAGGACCAGGCCCTGCGGGCTGCGGATGCCCAGCGCATAGATTTCGGGCAGCATGTCAGCATGCCCGATGAAGGGGTTGTCGTCCGGCACCGTGCCATCATCACGCAGGCGGAGAATCTTGCCGCCATGATCGCGGCCATCCTGGGCACGGTCCTGTTCCTGGCGTTCGCCGATGGTCAGGTAGAGCATGCCGTCGGCACCAAAGGTCATGCGCCCGCCAAAGTTGGTCGGCGAGGCGCTCCAGGACTCGGCGACGAAGATCTCTTCCAGGTCGAGCAGACCTTCACCATCGAAACGGGCTCGCGCCAGCGCCGTGCTGCTGCGCCTCCCATCTTCGTGAGCCTTGGCATAGCTGAGGTAAAGCAGATGGTTGTTGGCGAAGTCCGGGTGCAGCAACACGTCCAGCAGGCCCCCCAGCACAGTGATTTTCACCTCGGGCACGCCGGGAATGGGCCTTGGGTCTAGCACGCCATCATGAATGCGACGCAGACGTCCGGCACGCTCGGTGACCAGCATGTCGCCATTGGGCAGAAAGGCCATGGACCAGGGGTTGGCCAGACCATCGGTCAGCTTGTCCACCCGAATATTGTATTCCGTGCTCTGATAGAAAAGCGGAAACTCCGGCAAGGGCGGCGCGGCAGAAAAATTCTGCGCCGGTACGGGCATGCTTATCAGTGCGCTCAGCAGTATCAGGAGCCTGCTCGTGGCTTGCCTTCCCGTATTCATCATCCGTTCAACTTTCATGGCAGTCCCCCCCACAGCAAAAGTGCCATCATCATACTCATACTGAAGGGCCAGCGTCAGTAGCTGATGGCAGCCGCTTTGATCCTGGCCCCGACATCAAAACAACACCAGCGGCGGTTCATCCAGTGCCGCCAGTTGTTCCCGCAGTTCCAGCACATGTTCCGCCCAGTAGCGCTCGGTATTGAACCAGGGGAAACTCAGCGGAAAGGCCGGGTCATCCCAGCGCCGGGCCAGCCAGGCACTGTAGTGCATGATGCGCAGGGTGCGCAGGGGTTCGAGCAGGGGCAACTCGGCCGGATCGAAATCAAAAAATTCATTGTAGCCCTCGATCAGTTCCGCCAACTGCCCGGTTTTCTGCATGCGCTCACCGGACAGCAGCATCCACAGATCCTGGAGAGCCGGGCCGGTCATGGTGTCATCAAAATCCACGAAATGGGGCGTGTCATCGCGCCACAGCACATTGCCCATGTGGCAGTCACCATGAATTCTGATCTGCGCTGGCCTGGGTGTCGCCTTGAAGATGGCATGAATCCGGCTGATCAGATCCAAAGCCAGCGTCTCATAAGCCCGGTGCAGGGAAGCCGGGATAAAGTCATGTTCCAGCAGAAAGGCCATGCTGGCCTGCGCAAAATTGTCTACGCTCAACTGGGCACGGTACTGGAAGGCTTGCAGCGCGCCGACAGCGTGCAGGCGCCCCAGAAAACGCCCCATCATCAGCAAGGTATCGGGGTTTTCGAGATCAGGCGTGCGACCGCCCCGACGCTCAAACAGCGCAAACCTGAAACCTGCGAACTCATGCAGACTTTCTCCATCCGGGTTCACGCACGGTGGCACGACTGGAATTTCCAGCGCTGCCAGCTCGAGCGTGAAGGCATGCTCCTCCAGAATCTGTTCCCGGCTCCAGCGCTGCGGCCGATAGAATTTGACGATGAGCGGGGACTCACCCTCCACTCCCACCTGATAAACCCGGTTTTCGTAACTGTTCAATGCCAGAATGCGGGCATCCGAGATAATGCCGGTGCTTTCCATGGCAGCGATCACGAGGTCCGGGCTGAGCCCGGCAAAGGGATGCGCAGAAGCGGGCGAATGAATATCAGCGGTCAAGGAAAGCACTCCAGGGGCATCTTCAGGCGCTCCTTCAGAAAAAGTGCCGGGATGATAACACAGGCCATTCTCATGGCGGCGCCCATGCTATCCGATGCGCGGCAAGTTCCTGAACTCAGGTCTGGCGAGCACTATCTCCCAGAAAGATCGGATCGTGTATCAATTCGATAAATCATCCATTTATATCTTCGCTCTGGGCGGACACCATGAAGAGCCCTGACTGGGGAGGCCTTTATGTGTTTTATTCTGGCTTTCCGTGAGTTTGAGACCCCACGCCGCACTTTCCCGGCGTGGGAGGTATTTCCCGAATATCAAACGAGGTCGAAGCGATCCGCATTCATCACTTTCGCCCACGCGGCCACGAAGTCCTTGACGAATTTCTCCTGGTTATCGTCCTGCGCATAGACTTCGGCATAAGCGCGCAGGATAGCGTTGGAACCGAACACCAAATCCACCCGCGTCGCCGTCCACTTGACCGCATCAGTCTTGCGCTCACGTATTTCGTACAGCTTGCTGCCCGTCGGTTTCCAGGTGTAGTTCATCTCCGTCAGGTTGACGAAGAAGTCATTACTCAGCACGCCTTCGCGGTCGGTGAACACACCGTGTTTGGTGTTGCCGTGGTTGCTGCCAAGTACGCGCAGCCCGCCGGTCAGCACCGTCATTTCCGGGGCGGTCAGCCCCATCAACTGTGTGCGATCCAGCATCAGTTCTTCGGCGCTGACTACGTAGTCTTGCTTGAGCCAGTTGCGGTAGCCGTCGTGGATGGGTTCCAGGTCGGCGAAGGAAACCGCGCCGGTCATCTGTGCCGTGGCATCGCCGCGTCCCGGCGCAAAAGGCACCGTGACCTCGAAACCGGCGGCTTTGGCGGCTTGTTCGACACCGACGCTGCCGGCGAGGACGATGATATCCGCCACGCTTGCGCCGCTCTCTCTTGCAATCGGCTCGAGTACCGCCAGCACCTTACTCAAACGCGCCGGTTCGTTGCCTTCCCAATCCCGTTGCGGAGCCAAACGAATGCGCGCACCGTTGGCGCCGCCGCGCTTGTCGGAACCACGGAAAGTGCGGGCGCTGTCCCAAGCGGTGGAGACCATGTCACGGATACTCAGCCCGCTGGCGGCGATTTTGGCTTTCACCGCTTTCACATCGTAACCGCTGTTGCCAGCGGGGATCGGATCTTGCCAGATCAACTCCTCCTGCGGCACTTCGGGGCCGATATAACGCGCGCCCGGCCCCATGTCGCGGTGGGTCAGTTTGAACCAGGCGCGAGCGAAGACTTCGGAAAAGCAGGCCGGATCGTTGTAAAACCGCTCGGAAATCTTGCGATATTCCGGGTCCATTTTCATCGCCATGTCGGCATCGGTCATGATCGGGTTGTAGCGGATCGAGGGGTCTTCCACATCAACCGGCTTGTCCTCTTCTTTGATATTGACCGGCTCCCACTGCCATGCGCCCGCCGGGCTTTTTTTCAATTCCCAGTCGTAGCCAAGCAGAAGTTGGAAATAACCGTTGTCCCACTGGGTCGGGTGCGTGGTCCACGCGCCTTCCAAACCGCTTGACACGGTGTCGCGGCCAATGCCGCGTTTGGTTTTGTTGATCCAGCCCAAGCCTTGTTCTTCAAGTTCCGCACCCTCCGGGTTCGGACCGAGCAGTTCGGCATCGCCGTTGCCGTGGCATTTGCCCACAGTATGACCGCCGGCGGTGAGGGCGACGGTTTCTTCGTCGTTCATCGCCATGCGCTCGAAAGTAACACGCACGTCATGCGCGGTTTTCAGCGGGTCGGGCTTGCCATCCACACCCTCGGGGTTGACGTAAATCAGCCCCATCATCACAGCAGCCAGTGGGTTTTCCAGATCACGCTCGCCGGAGTAACGGCTGCCTTCGCCGCCGCTGGGAGCCAGCCACTCTTTTTCAGAACCCCAATAGGTGTCTTTTTCCGGATGCCAGATGTCTTCACGGCCAAAGGCAAAGCCGAAGGTTTTCAAGCCCATGGATTCATAGGCGACGGTGCCGGCATAAGCAATCAGATCGGCCCAACTGAGCCTGTTACCGTATTTTTTCTTGATCGGCCACAGCAGACGGCGCGCCTTGTCCAGATTGACATTGTCCGGCCACGAGTTGATGGGGGCGAAGCGCTGGTTGCCGGTGCCGGCACCGCCGCGACCGTCAGCGACACGATACGTACCTGCGGCGTGCCACGACATGCGGATCATCAAAGCGCCGTAATGTCCCCAGTCCGCCGGCCACCACGCCTGGCTGTCGGTCATCAAGGCAAGCAGATCTTGCTTGAGTGAGGAGAAATCGAGTTTTTTGACCTCTTCCCGATAGTCGAAGTCTGCATCCATCGGGTTGGTTTTGCTGTCGTGCTGGTGCAAGATATCCAGATTGAGCGCCTTGGGCCACCAGTCCATGTTGGACATACCGGTTTCCGTCGCGCCGCCATGCATGACCGGGCATTTATGTTCAGACATTTCAGTCATCTCCAGTTCGTTTCCTTGAGGATTCGCAGCTACTTTGGTAAATATTTGCAAGCAGATTGTTTGTAAAAATTCATTATTTGTAAAATGAATAAATATTATTACATTAATATACAAAAACTATAGATCCTCCTTGACCGCTGCATGTGAACAGTGGAAATACTTTTACATATAAGCCTGTCATGAAGTAGTTCTACGCAAAGCTGGTGGGCAGGGCAAACACAAAAAAGCCGCCATCACTGCCTGCCCGCGAAAGAAAAATGATGACCATACTCAACGCAGTGGTATGTGCTAAGCAAGAGCGGAGAACACAATAGAATTCGGTTGCAGGGATTGATTTTTGATTACAGTCGCTGGTTAGCGAATGTTGCAATATATGTATATGCTGATAATATACGTCAATGATTGATATTACAAACTCTGATGGTTTTGATTGGGATGATGGCAATGCCAATAAAATTCTCAATAAACACAATGTAATACCGTCGGAGGCCGAGCAAGTCTTTTTCAATGAGCCTCTGCTCTTGATGGATGATTTCAAGCATAGTCAAGAAGAAGTCCGTTATCACGCGCTTGGCATTACTGATGATCGGAGATTGTTGCATGTAACTTTTACCTTACGTACACAAGACACTTTAATCAGGATTATCTCTGCCCGTGATATGCATCGCAAGGAGAGAAATATTTATGAGCAAATTCAAAGAGATTCCCAAATTCAATTCAGAAGCTGAAGAGAGGGCTTTTTGGGAGATACATGACTCTACAGAATACCTGGACTGGAGCAAAGCAAAACTGGCGAGATTCCCAAATCTCAAGCCTTCTACCAAAACGATCTCCTTAAGATTACCTGGGTCTTTGCTCGACAGAATAAAAATCGAAGCTAATAAACGTGATATGCCATACCAGTCGTTGATCAAAGCCTGGCTCGCCGAAAATGTCGAGCAGCAGCGCAGACGGCCTTAAGGCAACGCTGAACAAGCCTTGAAATTTTACTCAGCCTTTGCGTATTCTGGTGATTCCGATCATCCATTCCGGTTTTATTCGATCAACCAAAAGGGAGACAACCAAAAGGGACATCCACTATCACAACCAAAACAACCAAAAGGGACATCCACTATCAGATGCCTCCACTCCCTGGCTTTCGATCCCATCCGGCTTGATCCGGCGTTGATGCAATGACGAACTCGGCCACTTCGTTCAGCAGGGGTTTATAGGCAACAAACCTGAGGCCAGAGGTCCGGGCAGTGGGGTGGGGCTCCGGGGGCTTCTGAGGGCAGGACGCCCGAAGAGAGCCTAGGAGCCTGCGCCGTAGAA
>JAVVEZ010000098.1:0-11801 GCA_032250895.1 Pseudomonadales bacterium
GCGACCGCTTTTCCCCCGCTTCGCGGCTTCAAACCGGCACGTGAGCCGGTCGTTAGAATTTCCAGCTCGCATCATCGCCGTATAGTTCTTGCCGTCATCCCGCCTGCGCAGGGATGACGGGAACCGGCTGTCCTGCTTCTTCCGCGACGGGAGCCGGAACATCTCCGGAACGGTCAGGATTCAACTTCAGGAACAACAGGACGCCGGCGGCAATCAGCGAGCCCAGGGCCATGCCTGCCGCGACTTCCGGCAGTTCGTAGCCGGCTTCAAACAGGAAGCCGGCGATTATCGGCGAAATGACCGAGCCGCCGCGGCCAAAACCCACGGCAAAACCGGTGCCAAAGGCTCTGGCATGGGTCGGAAAGGCTTGTGCCATGATGGTATAAAGGCCGACTATGCCGGCGTTGGTAAAGAAGCCGGCGAAGGCGACCAGCAGCGCTATGCGGTTCAGATCCGCGATGGTCTGACCAAACATGGCCACTGTCACGGCGGACAGAAACAACACCAGCAGCGTGATTCGTTTGACCTCGAAACGAATCGTCAGCAAGCCCAATACCACACCGCCCAGCGCTCCCCCGACATTGGCCCAGACCAGAACCCCCGCCGCCTCGGAAGGGGTGAAACCCATGTCCGTGACGATCTTCGGCACCCATTTCAGAATGAAATAGAAGGTCGTGACATGCAGGAAATAGGCAAGAGCGAGAATCACCGTAATGGCCAGCAGGGCCGGCGCAAAAATATCCCCGGACGATTTTTTGCGGGCTTCGGCGGTTATCACCGGCAGTGCTGTCACCACACTGTGCTTCATTCGTTGCAGGCTGCGGTTGATCTTCTCCAGTGCCCCCACGGGTTGTTTCCGGCTCAACCAGTGCACCGATTCCGGCACCAGGAAATACACCAGCGGAATGCAGAACACGGTAACACCCGTGCCAAAATAAAATACCGAACGCCAGTCACTGCCGGGGGCTGCCAGCAATTGGGCCACCACCATGCCGCCAAGTACCGCGCCCACCGGGTAACCGATAGACATCAGGGCGATACAGGTGGGCAGCCGTTTACTGTTCGAAAATTCCGCAGCCACGGCATTGATCGAAGCCAGCATGCCACCGATGCCCAGTCCGGTGACGATGCGCCAGATGGACAGTTCGATCAGGCTGCTCACGGTGGTCGCCATGAACATACCCAGCGCCATTGCCATCAGGCAACCGAGTATCGTCGGTCGTCGCCCCACCTTGTCCGCGACCCCGCCGAGCAGCAGCGAGCCCATGGCCATACCGATCAACTCCATGGACAACACGATGCCCAGCGCTGCCCGATCGATACCCCATTCCTGGGCGATACCGGGGGAGGCAAAGCTGATGGACAGGACATCGAAGCCATCCAGGGCATTCAAACCAATGGTGATGCCCACCACGATTATCTGAAGGGGGCTCATGGGAGAGCGGTTTAGCAGTTCACGTGGGTCTGTGTGCATAAGATGAAGCCCTGTTGGTTTCTCGTCTGTTCATACAAAGTGTCGAGGATAATGCAGCGCCCCAACTAACACAACCAAACAATCCTGAACCGGAAAACAGGGGATTTATTCCCGTATCGATACGATTCTCTCACTCAGTTTGCCTTCAAAGCCTTTGAAACCACCTCATAAACATCCGGCGACAGCTTGCCGGCCATGATCCGGCGAAGTTGTGCCTGCATCAGCTGCCGGCGCCGGGCATTGTGTTTTTTCCAGCGTGTCAGTGGTGTCAGTTGACGGGCGGCAATCTGGGGATTCAGCGCATCCAGCGCGATCACCTGCTCAGCCAGAAAAGCATAACCCGCCCCGGATTCCTGATGAAAACCCACCAGATTCTGGTTGCAGAAGGCACCGATGACAGAACGCACCTTGTTGGGATTTCTGATATCGAAGGCTTCATGCGTCATCAGCTTTTTCACCCGCTCCAGGTTATCCGGGAGGTTGGCCCCTGCCTGCAACGCCAGCCACTGTTCCACGACCAGGGGTTCGTGCTGCCATTTGGCATAAAACATGTCCAGACATTCCGGCACGCGTTCAGTGGCAAGGCCCGACTCGATATTCACCAACATCCGCAGCGCAGCACTGACATCCGTCATGTTGTCGGCATGCAGAAACTGTGCATGACAGGATTTTATCCAGACGGGATCATCCAGCAATGTCAGATAGGCAAGCACCGCATTGGCCAATGTACGCCTGGCCACCTCCTGTGCATTGAACTGATAAGGCCGGGCTTTGGCAAAGCGTTGATGAACTGCGCTCAGAGGCGCTTTCAGCTTGCGGGCAAGATCCAGACGCAAAAATTCCCTGACCTCATGAATACCATCCACATCCACTTCAGCAGCCAGTTCTCCCATATAGGCTTCCGTGGGCAGGATGAGCAGTTGGGCCAGCATTGCCAAATCAACATCCGTGTCCGCAAGCGCAGATTGCAGTACTCTGGCAAAGGCCTCGGACAAACGCGCATCCACCGCCAGTTGCCGGCCCTGCCGACGCTGTTCCAGCAATTCATCGAGCACCTGCAAGCCCAGTTGCTGTGCCGACTCCCAGCGCACAAAGCCATCGCTGTCATGGCTCATCAGAAACATCAGGTCATCACGGCTGCGAGTCATCGACAGTTTGACCGGCGCCGAAAAGCTCCTCAGCAAAGACGGAACCGGTCGTTCCGAAATATTTTCGAAGACAAAGGTTTCCTCTGCCTGAGTAAGGGCAAGCACGGTTTCTGACGAGGGCAGCGGCATCTGCCCGCGTAATTGCAAGGGCAGTTCCCTGCCCTCACTGTCGAGCAGAGCCAACTTCAATGGAATAAAGAAATTTTCCTTGCTGGCCTGCCCAGGCGTGGGCGCACAGCGCTGCTTCACCGTCAGGTGATAGCTGCGGTCCTCTGCCTGGTACTGTTCCGTGACGATCAACTCGGGAGTACCGGCCTGGGTATACCAGCGTCGAAACTGGCTCAGATCGAGACCGCTGACCTCCTCCATGGTGCTGACAAAATCCTCGGTGGTCACTGCCATACCATCAAAGCGTTCAAAATAAAGATCCGTGCCCTTGCGAAAGACATCCGGACCCAGCAGCTGGGCCATCATCCTGACCACTTCAGCGCCTTTTTCATAAATCGTCACGGTATAGAAATTGGAAATTTCCATATAGGATTCAGGACGTACCGAATGCGCCATCGGCCCGGCGTCCTCGGCAAACTGCACCGTGCGCAAAAAGCTGACATCCTCCACCCGGTTTACGGTTCTCGATCCCATGTCGGCGGAAAACTCGGAATCCCTGAACACGGTAAAGCCTTCTTTCAGACTCAACTGAAACCAGTCACGGCAGGTGACCCGATTACCCGACCAGTTATGAAAATACTCATGGGCCACGATGGACTCGATCCGCTGAAAGGCAGCATCGGTCGTGGTCTCGGGTTTGGCCAGAACACAGGAGGAATTAAAAATATTCAGACCCTTGTTTTCCATTGCCCCCATGTTGAAATGATCCACCGCCACGATCATGAAAATATCCAGATCATATTCCCGGCCATAGACCTCTTCATCCCAGGCCATGGCTTTTTTCAGCGAGCTCAGCGCAAAATCGCACTTGTCCAGATCCTTGGCTTCGACAAAGATGCGCAGACTGATTTCCCGCCCCGAACAGGTCGTGAAGCTGTCGCTGAGGGCTTGCAGATCACCGGCGACCAGTGCAAACAAATACGCTGGTTTTTTGAAGGGATCGTGCCAGGTCTGCCAGTGGCGGCCATCGGCACTCTTGCCTTTGGCGGTATTGTTGCCGTTGGACAGCAGCACGGGATACTTGTCTTCATCGGCGTGAATCGTCGTGGTAAAGCTGGACAATACATCAGGGCGATCGAGGTAGTAGCTTATTTTGCGAAAACCCTCTGCTTCACACTGGGTACAGAACATGTTGCCGGATTTGTAGAGCCCTTCCAGGCTGGTATTCAACTGCGGCCTGATCAGTGTCCGGCACTCCAGGCTGAATTGATCGGGAACGCCGGGAATGCACAGACTTCCGGCATCGAGCTGATAATCCTCTGCCTGCAAGGGTTTCCCCGCCACAGCCACGGCTTGCAGTTCCAGGTCCTGGCCATCGAGCACCAGCGGCGCATCAGGCCGTTCCGACGCGGGATTGCGTCTTATCAGCAAACGCGATGAAACCAGTGCCCGGTCTTCGAACAACTCGACATTCAAAAAGGTTTCATCGATCAGGAAATCCGGTACCCGGTAATCCTTCAAGTAAACGGTTCTGGCTTGTGCATCGCGCATGAGGTTTTCTCTAAAAAATCAATTCGTTTTGCTGCTGCTCCGGTTTCGGTATTTCCTTCCCGTAATCGGATAATTCAATGTCATAAGCGGTGAATTTGCGGATATTGATCACCCCGTCAGCAAAAATCAGGTACTGCCCCTTGATGCCCAACAGCAGCCCTTCGACGGTGGCATCCGTATCAAAATTGAAGGCATTGACCGTCTCCGGGTGGTTCAGTACCGGATAGTTGATGGCGACCACATCCACGCCGTTGATGACACTGATGGCATGCAGTCCGAACTGCTGCTGCAGATCGGCAAGCCCGCTTGCGCACTCGCTCAGCAAGCGATCTCTTTCCGCCATCAGATCGAGGGAAGCGGTATCGCCCTTGAGCATGCTGCGCCAATTGGTGCGGTCGCTGACGTGCTGTTTGAACATCACTTCGGCAAAACCGGACTGCTGGCGTGAGCGTACCCGCAGGACGGCAAGCGCCTGCACGGCCCCCTGATCGATCCAGCGTGTCGGTACTTGCGAGGCGCGGGTGATGCCCACCTTGATCCCCGAGGAATTGGCGATATAGACGATGTGATCCTGCATGCAGAATTCCTCACCCCAGACCGGATCCCGGCAGGTGCCGCGTTCATAATGACATTTTTCCGGCGCCATCACACAGCCGTCACACTCGGCCAGCTTCTGGAAACAGGGAAAACAATAACCCTGATTGAAACTTTTGGCGGTTTTTCTGCCACAGTGAATGCAGGTGATGCTGCCGCTGAAATGCAGACTGATGCGGTGCCCCAGAAAGTCATTCAGTGGCACGAGCTCACTGCCCAGGGGCAGGCTGTAGCTGACCGGATCATCCAGTCGCGCCTGCATTTTTCTCATTTGCCCACGGCCGATTACTGGCATGGCGGCAGCAATGTCCTGATCAGCGAACGACATTCAATCATCACATTTTTCCTTTCGCAGACCGCTGCGATCGATATAGGCGACTCTGTGCTGTTCCGGCAGGTTCCTGGCATCCCACGCAATCACGGCCTGCAGGCACAGCTCGATCTGCTCCGGGCTCAGACGCTCACCATTGGCCCAGCGCCCCAGTTCCACGGCTGTTTTCAGTGCCTGGTGCAGTTCCGGGGTAATACTGTTGATCAGTGCTTCCAGCGAGGTCTCAAAAGTCCCCATTCTCTTCGCCCTCATGATTGGGGTGTCCGCAGGGCCCGCCGGACCCGGCTGATGGTTGCGACTGTGGCACCATAGACCACGCCGCTGAGCAGACCGCCGATGTGCGCGGCATTGGCGATATTCTGCAGGCCCAGCGCGGTGATGATCAGCAGGCTGAGCAGCATGAAAAAAATCAGCCCCCCCGGCAACCCGAGACCCTTGGCGGGATCGAACAACTGCCACATCCAGCAATAGGCAAACAGGCCGTAGACCACGCCTGACATGCCACCAAAATTATTACCGCCACCCACCAAGTATTGTACGGTATTGGATATCAGTGCCAATACCAGTACCAGCACCAGCATGGACCAGCTGGCCTGCAGCGCCTCGATGCGCCTGCCCAGCTCCCATAGCCAGAGCATATTGAAGACAATGTGCAGCAATGAAAAATGCAGCAACATGGGGCTGATCATGCGCAAAAACTGAATAGCCGTGAAATCAGCCAGCACCCGGGACAGGTAGATGGTGCTGCCGCCCAGGCTGAAATCCGGATACAGGAAGTATTGCAGCACGGCCCTGTCTGCACCAAAACGGGTAAGCACGGCAAGCACCACACAGACCACGATCAGGCTCAGGGTCAGCGGCGCCCGGCCGAAGGCATGCAACCAGCGACCCAGCAACTCCCGGCCATTGAAATAACTCGCGAACTCGGCCGAATCATCCACAGCCGGGCTGATCTCCCCGGCAAGCCAGCGCCGATACAGCAGCATCACGCGCTGTACATCATTCTCCCGGGGCACGATCAGAATCTGCCGGTCACTGTGCCGATCCACCCGATGGGAAATCTTCTGCTGCCAGAGCAGGCGGCTGAAGGCCGAGATGTCCTGTTCCGGAGCCAGTTCTATCACACTGAACATGTCGTCACTACCTATACTAGCTTTGCTTTAAAACTTGCCCAGCCGATGGCTCCAACCCAGCTTGCTGCGACAGGTCTCATAGTAGTTATAGTTGGCCGGGTGCAGCAATTCCAGTTTGTTCACCTTTTTTCTGATGGTGATCCGGTCGCCCGGGGCCGTGGTGTGTTCCACCGAACCATCGCAGCTGATCTGCGGCATGATGCTGTGACGCTTGCCCATCACCAGCGTAATCTCACTGTTGGCATCGATGACGATGGGGCGGCTGCTGAGACTGTGGGGATACATGGGAACCAGCACCAGGGCATCCAGCCTGGGCTGCATGATGGGGCCGCCGGCAGACATCGAATAGGCGGTGGAACCGGTGGGTGTGGCCACGATCAAGCCATCCGAGGCCTGATTGTAGACAAATTCATCATCGATATACAGTTCGAACTCTATCATCTGGGCTGCCACGCCAGGATGCAGCACCACATCATTGAGGGCACAGCCCAGCGGCACCGCCCCGCCTGCATCGCCGGTAAAAACTTCCAGCAGAAAACGTGACTCCACCTTGAAGTCGCCTTTCAGTACCTGGCCTATCTTGGCTTCTATCTCCTCGGGAAGAATATCGGTCAGAAAGCCCAGCCGGCCCCGGTTCACGCCCACGACCGGAATATGCTGGTCCGCCAGCATGGGGGCAACCTTGAGCATGCTGCCATCACCACCGACCACGATCACCAGATCGCAGTCATGAAACTGATCACGCTGACAGACTTGCAGCCTGTGGCCGGGCAGCAGTGAGGCAACGGCCTCATCCAGCAACAGTTCTATATCCTTTCTTGCCGAAAAAAACTCCAGCAGCAACTTCAGGGAATCCAGAACCCCCTGATCGCCCACTCTGCCGATGAGCCCGATAGTCGAAAATTTTTGCATGCCTGCCCGCCTGTGAAGAGGCGGCAGTATAGCATGGCAACCCAGCCACAAAAGCCCGGATGGCAAGTGACTGCAGGGCCGGGAGAGCAGCAGTGGCGGCAGGATAAATTTCCGGGGATCCCGTCTTACAGGCCCTTGACGACAAACCTGAGTCGTACCCACTGGGCAAGGCAGCACCGTGGTGGCTCCGCTCGCTCGCTTGCGCTCCTCGCCGGACCACCCCGCCGCAGCCGGCAGGATCCGTGTCAGGCTCCAGAGTCTTGTCCCGGTTCTTGGAGAAATTGAGAGCATTGATGATGCTCGCATCCACGCTGCCCCAACTTGAACATCATGTGCAACATACCATCTCGTGTCAGGCAGCCTTTGGAACGATTGGTCCGGTGACGAATCGTGCCGAAGGTTGATTCAATCGGATTGCTGGTCCTGATACTCTGCCAATGCTGGGCAGGAAAGTCATAAAAGGCCAGTAATTCATCCCGGTCCTTCTGCAGGCACAAGGCCGCCTTCGGGTACTTCGGCTCGTACGTCCTGATAAACAAATCGAAGGCCTTCTCTGCCGCCTCCCTCGACTCCGCCTGCCAGATGGCATGCAGGGCCTGTTTCGCCTTGGCCTGCAACGACTTCGGCAGACAGTTCAATACGTTCATCGTCTTGTGCATCCAGCAGCGCTGCTGCCGGGTATCTGTGTAAACCTCCTCCAGCGCCGCCCAGAAACCCAAGGCACCATCACCGATAGCCAATTCCGGCACATTCATCCCCCGCGACTTCAGCTTCAACAACACCTCGCGCCAGCTCTGGGTCGATTCCCGCACCCCATCTTCAATCGCCAGGAAACGCTTCTGACCCCGCTCGTTAACACCGATCACCACCAGGACGCAAAGCTTGGCATGCTCGCCCCGTAAGCCACTGTAGACCCCATCAGCCCAGACATACACCCAGCGCTCCTGGTCCAGCCTCTCTTCATTCCAGGCCCGGTATTCAGACCCCCATACCTGCTTCAAGCGGGACACCGTACTGGCTGACAGCCCCTCGGCTTCCGGTCCCACCAGCACCTTCAGGGCATCCGCCATCTCCCCGCTGGAGATCCCCTTCAGATACAGCCAGGGCACCGCCGCTTCCAGGGATTTCGCCTTGCGCACATACGGCGGAACCAGGGCTGAGCGGAACGTCACCGGCTCTCCCGTCTTGGAACGCACCTTGGGCACTTTAACCGTGACCGGCCCGATCGGCGTTTGCAGTTCTCTTTCCGGGAGGTAACCATTGCGCACCACTGCCGCATGGCCCTGTGTTGTCTTGCTATCCGCATACTGAGCCATGAACTCGCTCAGTTCCACCTTTATGGCTTGCTGGATTAATTGCCTGGCCCCACCTTTGAGCAGTTCAATGATCGGATCACAAATGCGCTCTCGACTTGCCAGATCAGTCGCGTTACGATTATTCATAGTGGCGTATCTCCTTTGGTTGTTTGGTGCTTCGCAACAACAAATCAACCAGATACGCCGCTTTTTTTCAACCTCATGAAACACCAGATTTAGTTATAACTCAAGGGAGTAATGTACTTGTTAAAGCTGCTCATGCGCGAATTTCGAAATTAGTTGGGCTATAATCTAGCGTAGTCTAGGAACAAGTTCTCTACTTAGGGGACACTACAAGCAAAACACTCGTGCTACATTTCATTTCCTCTAGAGTAAGTAAATGAAAATACGGGAACATGAAGTGCCTGTTGAGATAGGTGGCATACCCCAAAAGGCTGGTGGCGAGAGCATAAATGCCCATTTTTTCAGCCGCGAAGCGGACTTGATCGGTAGCTTTTCTCAAAGCCTGACAAGGATTTATTTATCGATGACAGAAGTTGAGACCCACCAGCTACTATAAGTAGCATAAGAGCTATACTGCAATTCATGGACTATTCTAATCTATTATGCTCCGGCCAATCAATATTCTATGGGGTGAAATTCACCCAGGCGATTAGCTATGACTAAACTAACTACGGAAAATCGAAGGATTACCTGTGGAAAATATGATCGACAGGTATTTTTAGAAGATAAGCCATTTAAATTAAACCGTTTGAGGTCGAAAAATCCGAACGGTATTAAAAAAGTTGAGTGGATGCCCATAGCTACAAATGGAGAGTATGTCAGATATGGTAACGCAGTATCTACTATTGATGTGTTTTTCAATTCTGTTGAAGAAAATAACTTTAAAAATATCATAGTGCTTACCAATAAGGAGGCAAAGATTTTATTGTCGTCAGCAATACAGGTTCGCTCAAAAATATCCATATTCGAAAATTCCTTCCCTATTTTTGAAAATATTCATTATAAATCAGATATAGAATCCAATTTTAAAACTCTCATATGTTTATTAAAAAAGGTTGCCGGATGGGGCTTTCATAGCAGGTCTCTTGCTGATTCTATTTCGAATGGCTTTCTTTTCTCCATAGAAAGAAAGCTAAGGCACAAGAACTCTAATGACTTTTATTCGGCTCTAGCCTATCAGCCTGGTTATCAAGAGGTTTTCAAGCTCAAGGAAGAACGAACAGACAGAAAAGTTCTGGCGCTAGACTTTAATTCAATGTATGCATCATGTATGGATGGTTTTTTTGCAGAACCTAAGTCTTTGAAGAAGTTAAGTAAAGAAAAACTCGATTCTTTAGATGTTTATGATTTGCCCAAAGGCGTATACAAGGCGCTACTGAAAAATCCAACAACTGATTTCATTAAAAATTATCATCCATTTAAGTTCGTCCAGCTAAGCAAAGGTGTTTGTTTTAATTTGGAAGATAATGATGAAGTAGAAACACTTCTGTTTGACAATGAAGTTGATTTTTATGCCAGACACTTTGAGTCTATTGAAATCCAGGCCGGCTACGTTAGCAATAAATCCATACAACACCCACTTTATAAAACAGCTAGGCGCATCTACAAGGAGCGCTTAGCCTTCAGCCGGCAGGGAAATGTTGCTCTCTCTAATCTGTGCAAGTTCAAACTTCAGTGCATGCACAGCTCAACGAACAGGCGGCAAATAAAGAAGAAGACATTGAGTAGTTTGACGGCACTTAAAAGATATCTTCAAGATGAATTCTCTATACTGGTTCCTCCAGAAATTTCAATTAATCAAGCTCTTCAGCATATTCAGAGTAGTGGAGCTATTGAGATAAAAAGTGTTGGCGATGGGTTTGAGGTTCGATCAAAAAAGCTGGATTCTGAGGGGGCATTATATAGCCTATCCTCACAGATTTTGGCAAACTCTCGATTGAAAATCCTCAATACTTTGGAGAAATTTTTGACTTATAATGGAGTGGAAGTCTGCTATGTGAACACAGACTCTATACATTTGAGTATACCGAAGAGAGACTTTGATGGGTTCTTAACTGGTATCGAACATTTGATTTCAGAAGATTTAGGTCAGTTAAAGATTCAGGCTATATCGGAGTCAGGCTATATCGGAGTCAGGCTATTGGTTCGATTTAGGTAGGTACTGGTTAGCAAATAAAAATAACCTCATTTATTTTAAGAATGGAAGTTTTAACAACAAGGGAAGCCTAAATCCGTTTACTAGAGTTAGTCGGCGAACAAAAATTATTCAGGGGGAGTTCTTTAGTCACGTAGGATTCTATTACGTTAATATTCATGAAGCATTTTCTTTCAATAAGCAGATAGAAGTTCTCTCAGAAAACAGCATCAATTATCATAGATACGCTTACAGCGAAATAGACGGGATAGATACACTTTTAAATACGCAAGAAAAAGAAACCTTGGCGTCAATGCCGATTAAGTTGAAGCTTTACAATGAAATAAGCTCAAGAATTTCCTATTGTTAAATTGTAGAAAAATTGATTGTTTAAATTCTAATCACCACGGAGAGATGCCTACCTTGTCGTTTGAAGATGATACATTTACCACAGAGGGTGGAAGATATACTTGGAATTATAGCCAATTTGATGATCGTGACGACACCGAAAGTGATAGTTTTTCCTGGGGTGAGTATTTAGAAGGCATTGATAATTGCCAAACGAATAGAAATGTTCGATACAGAGCAGCAAAGAAAATATCCCATCTAGAATATAACTATCAGGCAAGAAATAAGCTAGTTAAATTATTGTTTCAAGATGAATTAGCATACTCTATTTCAGCTTACGCTAACGAGGAAAAGCTTTCCTGTGAATATCTTCAGATCGTGAAAAATGATAACTGCTTAAATGTCATGCTAAAAGGGTTTTTGAATAAAGCTTGCAAAATTGATTTATCTAAATCCCTTGTTTTAGAAATTGATAGTCTCGTTGACAAAGTACATATAAATGAAGATGTCGATATTGTTTACAATCGTGTCTCCGAGATACAGGGATTTATACATGACACTGTGGATAGGGCTTACGGTACCGGCACTCAGTTAAATCTTCCCACAACTCTGGTAAAAAGCCTTCTATCCGCAACGAGGCTTCATTTGAATATATGGGATATTAAATACCAGCACTCTTCAGATCTTTTTAAAATTGGGTCTTCAGGAAAATTTGTGGGTAAATATTCTCAATTCTGAGCCTCCTGGGG
>JAVVEZ010000099.1:0-11645 GCA_032250895.1 Pseudomonadales bacterium
ATCCGCCTGAACTATCAGCAGAATCTGCGCGATGACTGCAAGAACTTCAGTTTAGTGGCATTTGGCGAGCTCGCTGTGGAGCCTGTAGCCAGGCTTATAAAACATCCGGATAACCGCGTTCGGTCTGCTGCTGTGCTTACGCTTAACAGGATATTGGAAGCATCACCACACTTTACGAACAATATGCCCCTGATAGACATTATACGGGATGTCTTGATGCAGGCTTCCACAGATGAATATCCGTTTGTCAGAATTCGAGCCATAGATGGACTTGTTCAGCTCAAAGACCCTGAAGCAATAGACTTGATTGAACAAATGGCACAGAACGATCCTTATCGTGCAGAATATCGACCGGGCATGCCTTATCTTGTGCGGGAGGCTGCGATGGACGCGCTTCGGTCTTTGGGAGCAAGGTAGATGGGGAATTATTGCGGCCAATCAGCCGAAGGTTCTTTCCGCGTCCCGCCTCTGCAGCGGCAAGCGCTCCGTGAACCGCCCCCTTGCGGACCGATTATTTGACCATGCGGTTGTCGGTGATCAGATTCCAGGGCAACACGAATTCGGTCGGCCTCCATGCAGCTCAGCTTGTTTGGATCCCCGCTTGCGCGGGCATGACGGAGGGACGCGGGGATTATGGTTCCAGTTCCTGGTTCTTTTCCCGCAGCTGGGTCAGCAGGCCATCGATGCCGGACTTGCTGACGATGCTGCGGTAGGTTTCCCGGTAACTGCTGACCAGGCTGACATTCTCCACTTCCACGTCATAAACGAACCAGCCCTCATTGCGCAGCCGCAATTTGTAGTTCACCGGGATCTTGCCGCTCTGGGTAACAATGGCCGTATCGACCGTGGCGCGGGTGTCATTGATGCTTTCCTTGCCGAATTCCACGGTCTCGTTGGTGTAGCTTTCCAGACGGCCGATATAGATGTTCTCGAGCAACTCGCTGAACAGGGACTCAAATTCATCCTGCTGTGCTTTGCTGGCGTTGCGCCAGTTGGTGGAGAGCACGCTCTGCGCCATGGCCCGGGAATCAAAGGCCGCCGAGACTTCCGTCCTGATTCTGGACGCAATTTCCGCCTTGCTCAGCCCCTCGGTCTTGAGTGTGCCCAGAACTGCATCGACGACTGTCCTGACCGTATCGCTGGGGCTGGCAGCCGCCTGCAGGGACAGCGGCAGGGCCATGAGGCATAGCGCCAGCAAGACGAGCCAGTGCCGCAGGGGCTTCGTAGCACTGAAGGAATCAATAGTTGTCATTGCAAGCCACCATGTCACGGGTACAGGCGGAATTCACCATGCCACCTGTACCGGGGTAAAAATAATCGATGTATTTATGCCAGGAGGGCCATTATAGCCCCGAAAAACGTTTATTGCTGTACCCGCCCGGCCCGGTTCTGGACATAGGCGCTGCGGAAGAAGATATAGGGGTCGAGCGCGTTCTTGTAAAAGGCTTCATAGGTATCCTTGTCGAGGGAAATCGTGGTTTCGGCGTCAACCAGCAGGATGGCGGCCGTTTCCTCGGTTTCCGGGTTGACGATCTGAAAAACGGGATCGATGAAGGCATTGCCGACCAGACTGATGCCATCCTTCAGGCTGGAAGAACCCAGAAAAGGGATGACCAGGTAGAAGCCATGCCCGATGCCATAGGCCTGCAGGGTCTGGCCCAGGTCTTCGTCATCCTTGACCAGGTTCATGTCGCTGGCGGGATCGAACAGGCCGCCGATGCCAAGAGTGGAATTGACGACAAAGCGGGCCAGTTCGGTACCGGCATTCTTGAATTCGAGTTGGAGCAGGGCATTGATGGCAGACACCGGGCCGCCCAGGTTCTCCAGAAAATTGTTCACGGAAGCCCGTACCGGGGTCGGCACCTTGCGGTAGACCACTACCACGGGTTTGAGGACGACCCGATACAGTTTGTCATTGAAGGCAAACATCGCGCGATTGAAGGGTTCCAGGGGGTCGGCAATGGTGGGGACGGAGGTCTCTTCTTCGTCAAAAACGAAGAAATCGTCGTCATCCTCCTGAGCCTGGGCCTGGGCGGGCAGGGAAAGCAGAAGCATGGTCAACAGCGCCGGCAGAAGCTGTCCCGTGGATGTCGAAGTTGTGTTCATGGAAGCTTCCAGTATTGGATAGAGTTAGTTGCCACTGTCGAACATGTATTTGCTGACCAGTTCTTCCAGACTGACGGCAGACTCGGTGTCGTGGATTTCCATGCCGTCGGTCAACAGCTCCTCAAAGCCGCCGGGTACTATTTTGACATATTTCTCGCCGATGATGCCCTGGGTGCGAATGGCGGCAATGGCATCCTCCTGGATGGGGACGCCGGCATTGATTCTCAATTCGACGAGGGCTTCAAAACTTTCCGGATCGAAGCTGATGGCGGAAACGGTGCCGATCCGGACGCCGGCACCCTCCACCACGGCGCCCTGCCGCAGCCCGGAAATCGACGTAAAGCGGGCTGACAGAGTGTAGCCCGGCGGCTTGCCGAAGTTGACGCCGCCGACACTGACGGCCAGCCAGGTGAAACAGACCACACCGAGCAGTACAAAGACCCCCGTAATCAACTCGATATTAAGCTTTTTCATGTTGCCACCTCAAATGTGCCCTGCTGCCATCACTGCATCAGGGAGCCGATCAGAAAATCACTGAACAGAACCACCACGGAAGAAATGACCACCGCGTCGGTGGTCACCTTGCTGACACCCTCGGCGCCGAAGGAGCCGGATTTTTCCAGGTGCAGGTAAAAGCCTTTGGCGCAGCAGATCAGCGTTACCAGCAGGCCGAAAATAAGGGATTTGACCAGACCCAGGCGCACATCCAGCCACAGTACGGAATCAATCATGCCGTTCATATAAGACCCTTCGGATACCCCGAACAGCACGACGCCGACGAAATATCCGCCGAAGATGGCCACCACGCTGAAGACGCTGGTCAGCAGGGGCACGGACACAATGCCGGCAAGCAGTTTGGGCGCGAGCAGAAACTTCTCCGGCGGAATGCCCATGCATTCCAGGGCATCCACCTGTTCGGAAATGCGCATGATCCCCAGCTCCGCACACATCGCGGAGCCGGCCCGGCCCACCACCATCAGTGCCGTCATGACCGGGCCCAGTTCGCGGATCACGCTGAGCGCCACCGCAGAGCCCAGAATATCCACGGAGCCAAAGCGTTCCAGGGTATTGTAGAACTGCAGCCCCAGCACCATGCCGATGGTGAGACCGGAAAAAACGATCAAGGTCAGGGAACGGGCGCCAATGAAGTGCATCTGCCGCACGATGGGGTAGAAACGGTAGGGGGGCTCCACGATCTTGTAGAGCAGGACCAGCAGCAGCCGGAAGGTGCGGCCAGCCTGCTCGATGGTGTTGAGCGCGTAGGTTCCCAGGTTTTCGATGGCATTGATCATGGTCGGGGGTCCTGTTCGTCCTGTCCCATCAAGCGACGGATGTGCGCCTCACCGTCAACACGGGGATGCCGTACCTTGCGGTGTAGCAGGTCCTGGATATCCTGTGAATTCGATGCCTTGATGACATCGGGAGTACCGACCTGCAGAATTCTGCCTTCGCCGAGAATGGCGATCTGGTCGGCGATGGCAAAGGCGCTCTCCAGATCGTGGCTGACGACGACGATGGTCATGTGCAGGCTCTCCCTGAGGCTGATGATAAGCTCGTCAAGCTCGGCGGCCGTCACGGGATCGAGACCGGACGAAGGCTCGTCAAAAAACAGGAGTTTGGGGTCCATGATGATGGCCCGGGCCAGCGCAACCCGCTTGCTCATGCCGCCCGACAGTTCCGAGGGCATGAGGTGTTCATGGGGCAGCATGTTGACCATGTCCAGTTTGATGCGGGTCATGATCTCGATGGTCTTGTCATCCAGGTCGGTATGTTCCCTGAGTGCCAACTGGATATTTTCCGCGACCGACATGGAGCTGAAGAGGGCGCCACCCTGAAAGGCGACACCCATCTGTTTGCGGATTTTGTAGAGCTCGGCAGTGCTGGCGCTGGTGATTTCCGTACCCAGCATCGTGATGGTGCCCGAGGTGACCGGTTTCAGGCGCAACAAAGCGCGCAGCAAGGTGCTTTTGCCGGCGCCACTGCCCCCCATGATCACCATGATTTTGCCCCGGGGAACGTCGAAACTGAGCTGGTCGAGAATGCGGCGCTCGCCGTAATCCACGACCAGGTCTCTGATCTCGATGGCATTGGGGTTGCCAGGGGAAGGCTGTCCGGGTGTGAGCTTGTCGGGGGCTGTGCTCATGTCACACTTTGCTGTTGGCCTGGAATGCTTCCAGACTGCTGTAAGTGGGGAATATGTTATCCAGCCGGGTCAGGCTGAGGACCTGGGCGACGGGTTTGCTGACCCGCAGCAGAGCAAAACGCAGACCACTGTCTCTGGCGGTCTGAAAACCTTCCACGAGACTGGCAATGCCGGAGCTGTCGATATAGCTTACCTGTGCCAGGTCGAGCAACAGGGCGCTTTTCCGTTTCAGGGAAGCCAGTATTTTTTCCCGCAGTTCAGGGGATTGATGGAGATCAATTTCGCCACTGAGTTCCAATATGTCCATGCCTTTTTCAGAACGAAGGGTACATTCCATCACAAGCCTTTCCACTACAGCAATCAGTCAAGGTTTTTGGTCATTTGCAACAGATTGCCGCATTGCTTGCCGCAATCAATCAAGCGTACTTCATCCATGACCTCGTTGATGATGTGGCAACCCAGACCGCCGGGACGAATGTCATCGAGAGATCGGGATTGCATGTCATCGACACGGGTCTTGCGTTGGGCAAAATCCCGGAATTTTCCATGTGCCTTCCTGCGCGGTCGGACGAGCGCCAGTATACACAAATACGGCGCCGAGTACGTCAGTCGGAAGGCGGACTTTGAAAAATTTGCGGTCCCGGGCCCGCCCCCGTCTGGGGGCAGGAGATGTCCGGGATCAGATTTTCAGCATTGCGGTGCTGTCGCCGAAGGATTCCTGGGCCACTCCCAGCTTGTCAAGCATGGCCAGCAGCAGGTTCGACATCGGAGTCTTGGCGGGATGGCGCAGGTGACGGTTACCCTGCAGGCGCCCGGAAGCGCCGCCGGCCAGTACCACCGGGAGAGGGTCATGATTGTGCGAATTGCCATCGCTCATGCCGCTGCCGTAGAGGATCAGGGCATGGTCCAGCAGGTTGCCATCGCCGTCAGGCGTGTCCTGAAGTTTCTGCAGGAAGTAGGCAAAGAGGCCAACATGGTAGTTATTGAGCACGGCAAAGCGGGCCTTGCTGTCCTCATTGTTGGAGTGGTGGGAGAGAATGTGGAAGGAATCGCGAATGCCGCTTTTGGGGTAGACGGCATTGCTCAGTTCATTTGCCATCATCAGCGTGGACACGCGGGTGATATCGGCCTGCCAGGCCAGCACCTGCAGGTCATACATGAGTTTGATATGCTCTTCCACATCCTCGGGAATACCGGTGGGTTTGGACGGGATTCCAATGTGATCGGACAGCTGCGCCCCGGTTTTGGCAATGCGCCGTTCAATCTCCCGGATATCGGTCACAAACTGGTCGAGCCGGATCCGGTCGGCAGCCGGCAGCGCTTTATCGAGTGAGGCCATTTGCTCAGTGAGAGAATCCAGCAGGCTCAGGGACTGCTGACGGCGGGCCTGGCGCTGACTGTCGGTGGCGCCATCGCCAAACAAGTGTTCGAAAACCACCTGGGGGTTGTTCTGCATGGGCAGCGGTGAGCTCTCACCCTGCCAGGCAAGCGTGTTGCGATAGGCACAGCTCAGGCCCTCGCCACAACTCAGACTGGCTTCTTCGATCATCAACTCCATGGATGGCAGTGGGGTGGCCTGGCCGATGTGCCTGACAGCCAGTTGGTCCAGCGTGATTCCCAGCCTGGCCTGCGCCCCCGGCTGGGCCCGGGCGCCGCTGAGGAAGGCGGCGGCCGAGCGATTGTGATTGGCCGTGGCACCGCCGGGACCATAGGCCAGCGGCAGGCTGAGATCGCTGATGACATTGATGCGCTCACGAAAAGCTTCCAGGGGTTTCAGAATCTCGCTGAATTGAAAATTACTGCCCTCGGTCGGCGGCGTCCATCGGGCCATCGTGGCGCCATGGGGAAAATAAATGCAGCCCAGCCGGGTTCCCGGGCTGGCTGCCGACTGGGCCAGGACCCTGCCCGCAGGCAGCATGGCGTCCAGGAATGGCAAGGCCAGGGTGGTGCCGGTGCCGCGCAAAAACGTGCGGCGTGACAGATGTTTTCCGCTGATGAATATTGCCATGACAGGGCTTCTCCTATGCAGGGTCTGACAAGTACCCCGTGGTGTTTCGCTGTTCAGGTCTTCTGGCCATCACGACCGCGTATCAACGTACGGCAGTGCTGCTGGCAGGTTCTGCACTCTTGCTGCGGTACAGGAACTGTTCACTGTTGACGATGCCCAGCACCAGGGCCGAAAACGGGTAATTTTGGGGCTGTGCATCCCGGATTATGGCGCGGATGGCGGGCATATCGTAATAATGCACATCGCGGCCCAGGGCATAGGCCAGCAATTTTTCAGTCAGTGTGGAGACGAAAACGCCGGATCGTGCCAGCAGGGCGGCGCGCAGATCCCCGGGCCCCGCAATGGGGGAACCGTCCGTCAGCACCCCGGATGCATCCACCGCACTGTCCCCGTCATATTCCCGCCAGGCCCCGATCAGGTCGAAATTTTCCAGTGCAAAGCCCACCGGATCGATGACACTGTGACAGGACGCGCAGGCCGGATCGGCCCGGTGAGCCTCCAGGCGTTCCCGTACCGAGGTGGTGAGCACGGTCGTGCCATCGCCATCGAGATTGGTCTCCACGCCGGGGGGGGGATCCGGTACCGGGGCATGCAGCAGGTTTTCCAGAATCCAGCTGCCGCGAATGACCGGCGAGGTCCGGCTGGCGGACGAGGTCACGGTCAGGATGCTGCCCTGTCCCAGCAGTCCGCGGCGGGGGCTGTCGGGGGCCAGTTCCACCCGGCGGAAGTAACTGCCTCTGACATCGGCAATACCATAATGCCGCGCCAGCCGTTCGTTGAGAAACGTGTAATCGGCATTCAATAATTCGGTGACGTTGCGGTCTTCGTTGATAATGCTGGCGACCAGCAGGCGGGTTTCCTGGGTAAAGGCCTGACGCAGGTTCTCATCAAAGGCATCGGTTTCCGGCGTCAGGCTCTGAAGCTGGCGCAGATACAGCCACTGGCTCGCAAAATTATCCACCAATGCCATGGCCTTTGGATCTCTGAGCATCCTTTTTACTTGTTGTTCCAGAATTTCGGGTTGCCGCAAGCGGCCGTTTTCCGCCAGGCTCAGCAGGGTTTCGTCCGGGATGCTGCTCCAGAGGAAGAATGACAGACGTGAAGCCAGTTCCAGATCGCTGATGGCGTAGGATTCACCGGCTGCCAGTGCGGCCGGTTCTTCCTCGAAACGGAACAGGAAGCGGGGATCGATGAGAATGCGCGAAAGCGCCTGCTGGATGCCGTTTTCAAAGCCGCCCTCCTGGTAGCCGCGCCGATAGAAGGCCATGGCAGCGGCTATATCCTGGGAGGTGACCGGCTGCCGGAAGGCACGCCGGGCAAGACCGCTGATGATGTTGCCGGCACAGGCGGCTTCTTCGTCATTGCTGGCGGGGTAGCAGACAAAGACCTGCTCCCGACTGGCGGTCATGCCGGGGCCACTGGCATTGAAGGGGCCGGTGATTTCGATGGTGTTCACGCCACCGGGCACACTGTACTGCGCATACACTGCGTCGACACCGGTGGCGTGGCGCAGATCCATAATGGTGACCGTGAGCGTATGAGTGCCGGCCGTCACCGGCAGGCGAAAACTGCGCGGGTTGGCCACTGGCAGATGGGCACCGTCCAGACTGATGTCGAAGGCCGTGTCGCCATTGCGGCCAAAACCAAAGCCGCCTCTGATGCTGAAATCATATTCGGCATCCAGGGGAAAGTCATGGTTGATCTTGAGACCGCCGCGCGAACCCAGGGGCATGCCATCCAGATGCCGATCCTGGGCCAGCCCGGCAGGCGCGGCATAGGTCGTGCTGGCTTCTGTGGTGCTCATGTCACCCACGGCCCAGCGACTGATTTTCATCGCGGCTGCGGTGTAGCCCTGGACCAGCGCCGGGGAAAAACCGAGCGTCGAGGCCATGTTGTCAAAGCCTTCGCTGGCATCGTCCAGGGGCAGCAACTGGGAGACATCCACATCCAGTGCCAATAGATCACGAATCGCCCGGGCATATTCGTTGCGGTTGAGCCGGTGCAGGGCCGGGGCTGCCGGGATCATGCTCACGGCCGCATCCAGACGCTGTTCCACCGTGCCGGCAAACTGGTCCAGCTCGGCACGGGGCGGACGTTCCTGGCCACTGGGCGGCATCATGCCTGTGCGAATTTTCCTGACCACTTTTTCCCAGGTGTTGGCGTCGCCGCCGACATGCTCAAAGTTCAGGCTTTCCAGATCGAGGCTGCCGGCCCAGTCTTCAAAGTTGTGGCATTCGACACAGTAGGTGTCCAGCAAGACCGGCACCTGCGCCAGCACAGGGCCGGGCACCAGAGCCAGCAGGCTCAGCAGCAAACGCGGGTAAAGGCTTTTGTCGAGTTTCTGCATTGTGCTTACCGGGGCTCACCCGATGACGGTTGCATCAGGGTTTTCAGCAGGGCGATGGAGGAGGGCTTGGGCTCGGCCGGGTGTGTGGCCAGGAAGACGCCTTGCGCCCAGGTGAGCGGCGTCCGGCCTTCATTGTCTGTGGCATCCAGCCGGGCACCCTTGGCCACCAGAAACCGGATGATGTCATCGGAGCCCCGGTTGGCCGCCCCATGTAAGGCAGTCAGTCCCATGGAATTGCTGTGGTTGACGTCCATGCCCAGTTCCCAGCACAGTTTGACGGCATCGAGCAGGGCTTGTGGGCTTTCCGTGTAGGTTTGCTGCACCACCCAGTTGACCCCGGCAGCGGCCATCAGGGCATTGGTACCGGCGTAGGTTTCAAGCAGCGGGTCCGCGCCATGATCCAGCAGCAGACGCATGGTGGTGACATCGCCAGCCAGTGCGGCCGTCAGGAAGGGGGTCTGCCCGGTGAAATCCACCCATTCGAGCGAGCCGGTCACGGACAGCAGGTGATCACGGAACGGAGGCGTCTCGGCGGTTCTGGCGTTCACGTCGGCGCCCCTGTCCAGCAGTGCCCGGATCAGATCAAGCACGGGTTCACGGTCGATACCGTTTTCGAAGGTGGCGTTGTCCAGATACAGATTGCGCACATTCACGGCTTCCCACAGCGGGCTGCGGCCATACCAATCGGAGCGATTGATGTCGGAACCCTGCTCCAACAGGAAGTGTGCGGTGCTCAGTTGGTTGTTGGAAATGGCCATCAGCAGGGGGAAAATGCCATTGGCCTCGGCCTGGTTGATATCGGCACCGGCCTGCAGCAGGCGTTCCGCCACCTCGCGGTGATCGTGCCGGGCCGCATAGAGCAGCGGCGTCATGCCACCGGGAGTCGGTTTGCGCAGGCCACGATCGGCAGGCAGACCGCCACGAATGATGCCCACACCAAAACCAAAGCCGGGCACGGAATTGGGCGCCACCCAGTCCGGAATTTCGCCGATGCGGGTACGGGCATTGGGGTCGGCGCCCTGGTCCAGCAGCAGGTCGACGCTCTGTGCATGTCCGGCGCGGGCAGCAAACATCAGCGCCGTCTGCGCAAAGACAGGATCGCGGGCATCCACCTTGGCGCCGTGGGCCAGCAACAGCCGCAGGGATTGAGTCACTCCCACGGCAGACGCAGACATCAACAGGGTCTCGCCGGTGGTCTCGCGAGCGTTGGCATCAGCGCCGGCTTCCAGCAGCAAGGCAACCATTGCCGGGCTGCCATTGGCCACCGCCAGGCTCAGGGGCGTGACGCCGAGGCGGGTGGCCAGATTGGGATCGGCGCCGGCTTCCAGCAAAAGCCGGGCGGTGTCGACATCATCGATCCGAACCACCCAATGCAAGGCCGGCGTCTCATAGGGACCGAGGGCATTGACATCGATGTTTTCCGCCTCAAGCAGAGTTCTGACGGTGGGCATGTCAGCGTTCATGGCGGCTTCCGGCAGCTCACGATCGGCAACAGCGACGGCCTGTACTGACAGGAACAACAGCATGGCGCCACAGACCAGAGGGGGCCTGAACATACGATTTCTCCGACTTTCGTTGCCTTTGTTTTATTATGATCAGTCTGCGCGATCAGTAATTGATTATTTTGGCGCCACTGTGTCTTTCGAAGGATATAGCGCGGCGGCCGCAGCAAGTCAAGCCCATTGCTAGTGCTGAGGGCCATGCTTCACGAACAAAGTGCAGAAGAGACTTCAAAAGTCATGGAGTTTTGGTTAAAGTCAGCGGCTCCTTAAACAAAGAATCACAATAATCATGAGGGGGAAGCTTTCCCGGGGGCAGGTTCTCTGCCGGTGTCCCTCCTGCGTCTCATCATCTTCACGGAGGTATCAATGTCCCAGCGTCGCGAGTTGCTCAAATTCCTTGCCGCCAGCCCCCTGTTGACCACATATTCGGCCTTTGCCCAGGAGGTGGAAGAAACCCTGGGAGAACGTTTGACCGACCCCTCCGAGGTGGTCAATGTGTTTGAAATGGAGGAGATCGCCCGCGGCAAGGTGCCGCCGGCGCATTTCGGTTACCTGAATTCCGGCGTCGACAGCGATGGCACGCTGCGGGCCAATCGCGAGGGTTTTACCCGCTTCCAGATCAGGCCCCGCCGTCTGGTGGATGTCAGTCACACCGACATGTCGGTGAATGTGCTGGGTACCCAGGCTGCCTCGCCGATCTTTCTGAGCCCCATCGGCAGTCTCGGCGCCGTGCATTATGAAGGCGAAGTCGGCGCCGCGCGTGCCGCCGCCGCCAAGAACATGCACATCATTCTTTCCACCCAGGCCTCCAATCCGATCGAGGCGGTGGCTGAAGCGCATGGGTCTCCCATCTGGTTTCAGCTGTATTCGACCAATCGCTGGGAGTATACCGTGGCCATGCTGAAACGTGCCGAGGCAGCCGGTTGCACCGCCGTGGCACTGACCGTGGATTTGCCGGGCGGGCGCAATACCGAAACCTCCGCGATTCTGGCCCGCGAGGATGCACGCCAGTGTGATCTGTGCCATGTGCCGGGGCGCAGCAAACCCATGTTCGAGGGCCTGGATATGCGCGGTGTGGGCCTGGTGGATGCGGCAATGACCTGGGAGGTGATCGCCCGCATGAAAGAGGTCACCCGTATGAAGGTATTGATCAAGGGCATTGAAACGGCTGAAGACGGCGCACTGGCCGTGCAGTACGGGGCTGATGGTGTCATCGTGTCCAACCACGGGGGCCGCGCCACCGAAACCGGGCGTGGCACCATCGAGGCCTTGCCGGAGGTCATCGCCGCCGTCAATGGACGGATTCCGGTGATCGTTGATGGTGGTATCCGCCGGGGTACGGATGTGTTCAAGGCGCTGGCGCTGGGCGCCGCTGCCGTGGGCATCGGCCGGCCCTATGCCTGGGGCTTGGGCGCCTTTGGCCAGGCCGGGGCGGAACGAGTGCTGGACCTGCTGAACCGGGAACTCGGCATTGCCATGCGTGGCAGTGGTACCCCGTCGATCGCGGAAATCGGGCCGTCCTATATTCAGGACATGGGT
>JAVVEZ010000100.1:0-11495 GCA_032250895.1 Pseudomonadales bacterium
TGGACCAGTGTGGGGAAGTCGCAGGCCGATTGGTTTCTACGGCGCAGGCTCCTAGGAGCCTGTCGGCATCGAGGCGAATGTAGTCGACAAACCCTTACCCTACTGGAAATCTGATGCTGAAAAAAATACTCATTGCTGCTGTGCTGCTGATTCTGGTGGGTCTGGGCGCCTTCTATCTTGTGGCAAATCGCGAGCTGAGCCAAAATGTCGACCGTCTCTTCGCCCAGATTCTGGCCAGTGGCGCGTATCAGGATCTCAGCTACGACTCTGTGACCATTGGTCTCGATGGCACTGTCCGGCTCGAACAGTTGACCGTGGTGGAGCAGGAAGGTCTTGCCTACACCTTTCAGACCGTCGACATCAGCGACTACGATTACCAGCATGACATACCCCGGCATGCCCGCCTGAAAGTCTCCGGACTCAGCTTCCCAAAAGGTTTGCCTGTTCTTGAAGAGAACGAACCCCATGTCCTCACCGATTACCTCCAGTCACTGATGCGCAATGAGGTTCTGCCCCTGGTCATCGACTATCGCTTTGCCTATGAGCCGGAGCAGGAATATCTGATCAGCAACACGGCCAGTTTCGATCTGCAGGACGCCGGCGTTCTCAGCATCAATGCCATGGTCAAACAGATTCCCCTGGAAGAGTTTTTCGCCTACAGCAATGAACAGTTTCCGGAACTGGCACACATGCAGTTGCTGAACACCTTGAGCAGAGCCGAAATCCCTGAGGCCGGGCTTTCCTTTCAGGATGCCGGCGTACTGAACGCAGCCCTGGAAAAGCAGGCCGTCAATGCCGGCATGAGCCGCGAGGACTTTCAACAGCGGCTGATTTCCCAGATCCAGGGTCTGCCGCTGTTTTTCCCCGCCTCCCTGCAGGGTCTGATGACGAGCACCAGCGCCAAGCTGAGCAGTTTTCTGGAAGGCGGCAAAACCTTCAGCATTGCCATCGAGCCCATGTATGACGGCAATATCCAGCGCCTGCAACCTGAAATCCTCAGCGCCTTTTATACCGGGGATTACAATCGGATAGCAGCGCTTCTGAACCTGAAGCTTGAAACCCGCTGAAAGAAAAGAGGAACGGCTCCCTTTTTTTTCAGTCGAACGCCACCATATTTGCTTCCATGCATCCAGGCAGCTTGACTCCGGAAAAACCATGAGTCCTCATCAATCCGCGCCATACCCAGGTCACAGTCTCTCCGCGTCACAACATTCTGCGGCTGAGCCTGTGCACGCCGACGCCACACCCTCTGAGCAGCACCGGATCTGCGCAGGGGCGCTGGACCCCGGCGCCATCAAACTGCTGAACTGGAACATTCAGAAACAACGTCACCCGAACTGGCATAAAGACCTGTCGCGGCTGGCCCATGATGTCGACCTGGCACTGATTCAGGAAGCCACCCTGGGGCCGGATATTTTCTCCGTCTTTAGCTCGGCAAAATCCCACACCTTCGCCAGGGGTTATACCCGTGCCAACCGGGTTACCGGCGTCATGACATTGGCACGGGTGGAGCACCTGAGCCACCGTCAACTGGCCATCCGCGAACCCTGGCTGCGGACGCTGAAGGCCACCAATATCACCACCTATGCCCTGCATGGCAGTGCGCAGACCCTGCTGGTCATCAACCTCCATGCCCTGAATTTCAGCCTGGGCATCAGCGCCTACCTGCGACAGATGAATCAGATCATGGCGCTGCTGTCGGAACATCAGGGGCCGGTGATCCTGGGCGGGGATTTCAACACCTGGCACCGTGGGCGGGAAAGAATTGTCAAGGACATGACCGGAATGCTGGAAATGGAAGCCGTGAATTTCAGCCTCGACCATCGCACTCGCATCCTCGGCAGGCACCTGGATCATGTCTTCATCCGGGGCCTGAAAACCATGGCTGCCGAGACTCACTGCACACTTTCCTCCGACCACAACCCGATGCTGATAACACTCAGCATATCAAAGGTATCAAAGGTATCAAAGGTATCAAAGGGGTCAGAGTAACTTGATCAGCCCATTGATTTGGTATCAAAGGGGTCAGAGTAACTTGATCAGCTCCATTGATTTGGGCCAAACCGGGTCATCCGATCAAGTTACTCTGACCCCTTTGATACTACCGCTTTCGCGCTGAATCAGTGCAAAACGCACCAGTTTGGAAAAGGGTCAATATTGAAAATATGGTAAAAAAATGTTCTTTTGCAGTGCAAAAATTTGCTGTTTATGCCACTCCATGATGCAATTTTCAAGGATCATCCAGCAGATATTTTTATGATGGAAATTTTTTCCAGGATAAAAAAATTATTGAAATAATGTACAAGACTCATCATTGCTTTGTAAATTTCCCTGAAATTATTAAAAACCTTATTAATTAATAGAAATCCCCTTACTCCGGCCTGTTGACGATTAAACGCTCATCAGATGTCCTTGTTTTTTGGCTGGCACGTTAAATGCAATATTTATCCTCGTAAAACTTTTTCGTTATCGACAACGCCCTAATCCGGTGCATCAATCTGAAAGTTATACTGGGAGATAAAAAATGCGCGTTCCATACACATTCAAACTAAAGTCCGTTTCCACGCTGGCGACGAGTATTGCCAGCGCATTGCTTCTATCGGGAGGAGCGAGTGCGCAGGACATCACGCCGGAAATTCAGTCCATTGAAGTGACAGGATCAAGAATTTCACGAGACGGCTATGATATGCCTACACCTGTTTCCGTTTTAAATGACGATGACATTGATGCTGAAGCGCCCGGCAGCGTCGCGGAATTTGCCATGACATTGCCATCCATCCAGGGCAGCTCAACAGCCAGCACCAACTCGGGTGCTCTAAGCAATGGTCAGTCCGGGATTTCAGCACTTAACCTGCGTGGTCTGGGTACAGGCCGCACTCTGGTGCTGTTTGATGGCCAAAGGTCCGTAGCGTCATCTTCTGCAGGTCAGGTGGACACCAACACCTTTCCGCAATCCCTGGTTTCCAGGATTGAAGTGGTTTCTGGTGGCGCATCTTCAGCTTATGGTTCTGATGCCATAGCCGGTGTGGTCAACTTCATTCTTGACAAGGATTATACCGGTGTGAAAACGGCTATAGAGTACGGCGAAGTCTCGGGTTATGGTGCCGCCAGTCAGCGCATTGAACTGACAGCCGGCAGCGATTTTGCCAATGGCCAGGGTCATTTCCTGTTCAGCACCGAATATTATGACCAGGAAGGCATCCGCGACAGGGATGTCGACTGGCAGCTCGATGGTTTTATGGGTATCGTCAATCCGGATAAAAGCGAAGGCGCACCGTTTTACCACGTTGGCGAAAATATCGGGATTAGTGCTTATACGCCGGGCGGCCTGATTGTTGATGGGCCGTTGAGAGGAACCTTTTTCGGTGACGGTGGAGAAGTTGGCCAACTGGAATTTGGTACGGTTTCAAACCAGTGGATGATAGGCGGTGACTGGCGCCTCGCACAGTCATCCATACTGGGTACCAATTCCCTGCAGGCTGACTCTACACGTAAAAGTGTTTTCGGTCGTGCCAGCTGGGAGCTTTCGCCAACGATAGAAGTTTTTGCCCAGGGTTCCTATGCCAGCTACGAAGGCGACAGTGACTATATCCGTCCGACCGATCGTAACCGCACCATCCAGATTGATAATGCTTTCCTGCCTCAGTCCATTCGGGATCAGATGATTGCCGAAGGTATCACCAGTTTCAAATTGAGCAGTGCTCGTGCCGACATACCGTTGGCTGGCGCAAACAATTTCCGTGAAACCACGCGATTTGTAATTGGTGGCGAAGGCATGTTTGAGATGGCCGGCCTTGGCATCGACTGGGATACCTATTACCAGAAAGGCAAAACCGACACGGATGAACACCAGAACCCCACGTGGTCTTTCGCTGCCCTGGACGAAGCTTCAGATGCCATATTTGATTCATCAGGAAATATTGTGTGCCGTTCCGGCAATCCTGCCTGTGTCCCGTTAAATTCATTTGGCGTGGGAGTGGCCAGTGCCGAGGCGCTGGAGTTTGTGCTGGGCCGTCCCCGTCGTGAACAGACATTTGATCAGGATGTCTTCGCACTCAATTTCAACACTTCCGATCTTGAAGGTTGGGCTGGCCCGATAGGACTGGCTGCCGGTGTGGAATGGCGCAAGGACAAAATCGACGGCTTTGTCGATCCGAAATTCTCCAGTGGCTGGAAATACGGTAATTACAAGGTTACTACCGGCAAACAGACTGTTAAAGAAATCTATGTTGAATCGGTTGTACCGTTAATGACTGGCCTGGAATTCAACGGTGCAGCCCGTTATACGGACTACAGCAATTCAGGCGGCGTGACAACCTGGAAGGCGGGCCTGACCTATCAGCCCATTTATGACCTTACCTTCCGCATAACACAGTCTCGTGATATCCGGGCACCAAACCTGAGTGAACTGTTTGACTCAGGTACTGCCCGCAGCAATTCCGTCGCCATTAATGGTGCTTCCACACCGTTCATTCAGAACCTGCAGGGAAACCCGACAGTAGGACCTGAAAAAGCCGATGCTTTTGGTTTTGGTGTGGTGCTGCAGCCTGAGTTCCTGCCAGGCTTTGCAACCTCAATAGACTATTACGATATCAAGGTGAAGGGTGTTATTGATTTCCTGACTGCGCAGGACGTGGCAGATGCCTGTCTGTTGTTCAATGAAGACAGATTCTGTCCCCGCTTGCGTTTTGACGACAGCGGCACCTTGCAGTTTATCGACCTGAAATTTGAAAACCTGAATTCCCTGTTATCAGAAGGCATAGATATCGAAGCCAGTTATTCATTCGATTTCGCTGATATATTCGGCAGTGTTCCCGGCGAAATGAGCCTGCGCTTTATGACGACTCATTATATGAAGAACGCTACCGATGACGGCGTAACTATTGAAGACCACGCTGGAGAAAATTCAGGCACCACTCCCAACTGGGTCTACCGGGCAACCGTGCGATACACTCTGGACGACTGGACAGTCAACCTGACTGGCCGTGGCCACAGTGATGGTGTCATTGACAACGACTTCATCGAATGTGTTTCCAGCTGTCCTGTGTCCACGGCTGCCAACCGCACCATCAACGACAACTCGGTCAATGGCAAATGGTTCTTTGATACCTATCTGTCCAAAACCTTGATGTTTGGTGACGGTGAAGGTGAGTTGTTCCTGTCAGTGAAAAACGTGTTTGACTCGGATCCGGTCGTAATGGCCTTCCCGGAGTTGCAGGGTACTGAAAATCGCGCCGGCTTCCTGCCGGCTAACCGAAACCTGAATGACGTCATAGGCCGGAACTTTCGCCTGGGTATGCGTTACGAATTTTAGGTCGATCGACAGTATTTATCAGAACCATGGAGCCGGCAATCAGACAGTACATGTTGATTGCCGGTTTTATCAAGCGGGTAAAGTATAAGGAGACTCTGATGTTGAAGCAGATGCTGGTTACTGGAATCCAGGGCGCCGTTGTCATGATCGCTGCGCTATGTGTTGAAGTTGATGCTGCAGAATTAAACAACGATCAAATCACCAACCTGAAAAACGAGATCGTTGATGTAGTCGAAGGGCGGGCCAAGATGGCACAGGTGATGAACGACAGTATATTCAGTTTCGGCGAACTGGGTTTCCAGGAATCCGAAACAGCGGCTTACCTGGTGAATCTGTTGGAAGAAAACGGTTTTACCGTGACAACCGGCATCGCCGACATCCCCACTGCCTTCATGGCAACCTGGGGTGAAGGAGAACCGGTGATCGCCCTCGGTTCGGATTTCGACGGTATTCCCAAAGCCTCGCAAAAACCGGGGGTTGCCTACCATGACCCGATTATCGAAGGCGCGCCCGGGCATGGCGAGGGTCATAATTCCGGAAACGTGGTCAATATCCTCGCTGCCCTGACGGTCAAGGAAATCATGGAACGGGAAGGCATTCCGGGCACCATCAAGATCTGGCCAGGTGTCGCCGAAGAACAGCTCGGCACCAAGGCCTATTACGTCAGGGAGGGTTATTTCGATGATGTCGATGCCGTACTGTTCTCCCATGTGTCCAACTCCCTGGGCACGCGTTGGGGAGGCGGTCGCGGTAATGGACTGGTATCCATCCGCTATGAGTTTTCCGGTGAAAGCGCTCACAGTGCCGGTGCTCCCTGGCGTGGGCGCAGTGCCAGTGACGCAGTTGAACTGATGAATATCGGTATGCAATACCGCCGTGAACATCTGCGTCTGTCACAACGCATCCATTCCGTGATCGTCGACGGTGGTGATCAGCCCAATGTGGTGCCGTCCAAGGCCGGTATCTGGTATTTCCTGCGGGAAACCGATTACGAGCATATCAAGGACTTGTGGGACATGGCCGACAAAATGGCTGAAGGCGCTGCGTTGATGACCAATACACAGTTGAGTTCCACCGTATTGGGATCGGCTTGGCCCGGACATTTCAACAAGGCCATTGCCGAAAGGTCCTACCATTACGCCAAACAAGTGGGTATGCCAGATTGGTCGAAAGACGATATCGCCCTGGCCAAGGCTGTACAGGCCGAACTGGGTGTGGAACAGGAGGGCTTGAATCTCGACGTTCCCGACATGGGTGATCCGCCGGATCCTTCGGAGAATACCGGCGGTGGTTCCGATGATATCGGTGATATTTCCTGGCAGGTGCCCACCATCGTACTGGGATACCCGTCGAATATTCCCAACCTGCCCGGCCACAACTGGTCGAATGCCATTTCCATGGCCACTCCGATTGCCCACAAGGGCATCATCGCGGGCGCCAAGGTACAGGCATTGACACTGTTTGACCTGATTACGGACAAACAGCTGATGGCCGACGCCCGGGATTATTTTGACAATGTCCAGACCAGGGATATGACGTATGTCCCACTGATCCGTCCGCAAGACGTACCGGCTATCACTCTCAACAGGGAAATCATGGACACCTGGCGGCCAGCCATGAAAACGTTTTACTACGATCCGGAAAAGTATGACACCTACCTGGATCAGCTGGGCATCAAATACCCGACACTGAAAAAATAGGCCGCCCGCGCCTCTTCTCCAAGGTAATGAACAATGACTGATTCAGCATCACAGCTCAATCATCCTGTGTTGAAGCGCACACCGCTATTTGAAAAGCACCGGCAGGCCGGTGGCAGGATGGTTGATTTTGCCGGCTGGGAAATGCCACTCAATTACGGTTCCCAGGTGAGCGAACACAAGCAGGTACGCCAGCATGCGGGCCTGTTTGATGTGTCCCATATGAGCGTGATCGATATTGCCGGTCCTCAGGCCCAAGCCTACCTGCGAATATTGCTGAGCAATGATGTAATCCGCTTGGATGAACCGGGCAGGGCAATGTACACCGGCATGCTGAACGAAAAGGGCGGAGTCATGGACGACCTGATCGTCTATCGCATGGCATCGGGTTACCGCCTGGTGGTCAACTGCGCCACGCGGCAGAAAGACCTGGAATGGTTACAGAAACAGGCTGACACGTTCGACGTGGAACTGCAGGAAAGGCCTGAACTGGCAATTCTTGCCGTGCACGGTCCCGAATCGATTGCCAGGGTATGCGCCCTGCTGGAGGTATCGGACGCGGACATCGTCGCCGGGCTCCGGAATTTCCGGGCCGCCCAGCTGGGCGATCGCTTCATTGCCCGTACCGGTTATACCGGGGAAAAAGGCCTGGAGCTTATTCTTGCGCCTGACGATGCCCTCTGTTTCTGGGACTGCCTGGTGGCCGATGGCGTCTCCCCCATCGGTCTCGGCGCCAGGGATTCACTGCGTCTGGAAGCAGGCATGAATCTCTATGGCCATGACATGGATGAAACCATTTCTCCGTTGGCTGCCAACATGGAACAGGTGGTGGCCTGGGAGCCTGTTGAGCGTCAGTTCATCGGCCGCCAGGCTGTCGAGCAGCACAAGTCCATGCAACAGGAAGGCAAACTCCCCATGCTGACCGGCATCGTTCTGGAGGACAGGGGGATGCTCCGGCAAGGACAGAAAGTACTGACTGATAAAGGAGAGGGTGTTATTACCAGCGGCGGTTTTTCGCCCACCTTGGGTCATGCCATAGCCCTGGCCCGGATTCCTCTGGACAGCACCACCTGTCAAGTGGAGATCAGGGACAAATGGGTGGCGGCAAGAATCGTCAAACCCAATTTCGTCCGTTTTGGCAAAAAAGTTGAATAATACAAACAAGAGGTAATCACATTGAGCGATCTTAAATTTTCCGAATCCCACGAATGGGTGAGTCTTGAAGACGGGAATATTGCCACGGTTGGCATTAGCAAGCACGCACAGGAATTACTGAGCGATCCCACAGAAATGGACAGCCTCATGGATGCGGCAAGCTATGCTGAGAAAAACCAATGAACACCTACACAAAAATCAACACGCCTGAATACTTGCCTGCCCTGGAAACCCTCGAAAACCACGGTGAGTTCAGCGATCGTCACATCGGCCCCGACGAGACAGAAATACGGAGCATGCTGGATGTCCTGGGCCTGAAAAGTTTACAGGAACTGACTCAAGCCATTGTCCCCGCCAGTATCCTGCTCGGGAAACCCCTCGGGTTGGCGCCTGCCATGACCGAAGAAGCGGCACTGAAGAAACTTCGCGCTTTAATGGCAAAGGACTGTCAGGACAAATCCTATATCGGCCTGGGCTACTATGATACGTTCACGCCAAGGGTCATCCAGCGCAACGTCCTGGAAAATCCTGGTTGGTATACGGCCTATACTCCTTACCAGCCGGAGATATCCCAGGGGCGGCTGGAGTGCCTGCTCAATTTCCAGCAAATGGTCATGGACCTGAGCGGCATGGAGATCGCCAACGCGTCCCTGCTCGACGAGGCCACGGCAGCGGCGGAAGGCATGGCCCTGGCCAGGCGGGTCAGTGCCAACAGGTCCAGCAAGACGTTTTTCGTAGATCGGCGCTGCTATCCGCAAACCATCGATGTGATTCGCAATCGGGCTCCCGGCTACGGTTTCGAGGTCATCGTCGACGATGCCGCCAACTTGTCCAGTGTGGATGTGTTCGGCGCTCTACTGCAGTATACGGGTGCGGAAGGTGATGTTATGGATCTCGCTCCTGTCATCGCCCGTTTACATGAGCGGCAGGGCATCGCCGTTGTGGCTGCCGATATCATGAGCCTGGTGTTGTTGACACCGCCTGGAGAGCTGGGTGCCGATGTCGTGGTGGGTAATACCCAGCGCTTTGGCGTGCCCATGGGCTATGGCGGTCCCCATGCCGCATATTTTGCCACCCGGGAAGCATTCAAGCGCAGCATGCCCGGCAGGGTGATCGGCGTTTCGATCGATGCCCATGGGAAACCGGCCTATCGCATGGCTCTGCAGACCCGCGAACAACATATTCGCCGGGAAAGGGCCAACAGTAATATCTGCACGGCGCAGGCCCTGCTGGCCAATGTGGCGGCCCTGTATGCCATGTACCATGGCCCCGGCGGACTGAAAAAAATCGCCCGGCGAATTCATCGCCTGGCCTGCATCCTGGCCCTTGGCCTGGAGAAGGCGGGCATCAATATCTACCATCAGGAATTTTTCGACACCCTGACCCTGTCCTTCACCGCCGGCACGTTGGCGGGAATCGACGAGCGTTCCCGTGCGGCCGGGCTCAACCTGGGACTTCACAACCGGCCCCGGGGATTGGTCAGTATCAGCCTGGACGAATGTTCCGGTCTGGACGACCTGGCAAAGATTTTTCAGGTCATTCTTGGTGATGAGTTCAGTCCTCCTGACCTGGCTGAACTGGACTCCCTGGTTACCTGTGCGCGGCTTCCTGCCGGCCTGGTACGGCAGTCGCCTTTTCTGGAACATCCGATATTCAATGAATATCACACCGAAACCGAAATGCTGCGTTACCTGAAGCGGCTTGAAAACAGGGACCTGTCCCTGACCCATGCCATGATCCCCCTGGGATCGTGCACCATGAAGCTCAATGCCAGCGCCGAAATGATGCCCATCTCCTGGCCGGAATTTAACCGGGTTCATCCTTTTGTACCTCCGCAACGTGTTCCAGGCTACCAGGCGATGATTCGGCAACTGGAGCAAATGCTGCAGGAAATCCTTGGCTTTGATGGCGTAAGCATGCAGCCCAATTCCGGCGCCCAGGGTGAATATACCGGTTTGCTGGCCATCCGGCATTACCTGGACAGTCAGGGCGAGAGCCAGCGCCAGGTATGCCTGATCCCCAGTTCCGCGCATGGCACCAATCCAGCCAGTGCGCAAATGGTCGGCATGAAAGTCATTATCGTGTCGTGTGATGACAAAGGTAATATCGACCTGGAGGATTTGCGCAACAAAGCCAGACAGTACAGCGACACGCTGGCCGCGCTGATGCTCACTTACCCGTCCACTCATGGTGTCTATGAAGAGGCGGTCAGGGATGTTTGCCAGGTCATTCATGATTGTGGTGGCCAGGTCTACATGGACGGTGCCAATCTCAATGCCCAGGTGGGCATTGCCCGGCCTGGCGACATTGGCGCCGACGTGTCTCATGTCAACCTGCACAAGACCTTCTGCATTCCGCATGGTGGCGGTGGTCCGGGCATGGGACCCATTGGCGTGAAAGCGCACCTGCTGCCTTATCTGCCCAACCACAAGCTGGTGACCCTGGAGACGGGCAAGACCGGCAATACTGCTGTGTCGGCAGCGCCCTGGGGATCGGCCAGCATCCTGCCCATTTCCTGGATGTATATCACCATGATGGGTTGCGAGGGGCTCAAAAAAGCCACCCAGGTGGCCATGCTCAATGCCAACTACATCGCCCGTAAACTGTCGCCCCATTACCCGGTGCTCTACTCGGGAAAAAACGGCATGGTCGCCCATGAATGCATCATCGACCTGCGCCCCCTGAAACAGGCCAGCGGGATCGATAATGAAGATGTCGCCAAACGCCTGATGGACTTCGGTTTCCACGCCCCGACCATGTCCTTCCCCGTCGCGGGAACGCTGATGATAGAGCCCACGGAAAGTGAATCCAAAAAAGAGCTGGACCGCTTCATCGAGGCGATGATCTGCATTCGCCAGGAAATTGCGGCGGTGGAAAATGGCGAGGTTCCTGCGAATGCCAGTGTGCTCAGGCAGGCACCTCATACCCAACGGGATATCAGCGGTGACAACTGGGACAGGCCTTACAGCCGGCAGCAGGCGGCCTTTCCCCTGCCCTGGCTGACGGAAGGCAAATACTGGCCAACAGTGAACCGCGTCGACAATGTATACGGCGACAGGAATCTGGTGTGTTCCTGCCCACCCGTCGAGGCTTATGAGTGAAGCCGGCCCGTAGACTCGCAGGCATGATTGTTTTGATTGATCGACAGCCCGATGCTTTATGCCGGGCCGGGAGTCGTTGTGGACAGTTTTAATAATTTTCTGCTGACGCTGGACAGTTATCTTGGCTCATCCTCGTGGTTTCCCTATGTCCTGCTGGGCGTGGGCCTGTTTTTCACCGTGTATCTGGGCTTTCCGCAGATTCGTTTTTTTCGCCATGCCTGGACGGTA
>JAVVEZ010000014.1:0-51411 GCA_032250895.1 Pseudomonadales bacterium
CCGTGAATTTCAGCGTCATCATGATCATGCGGGCCACCCAGAAAAAGATGATGTCAAAGCCGGTGACCAGCACATCGGTGGGGTGGAAGGTACGCAGATCTTCGGTGTCATCCGGCCAGCCGAGCGTGGAAAAAGTCCACAATGCCGACGAAAACCAGGTGTCCAGCACGTCCTCGTCCTGTCGCAGTACCCGCGTTGCCGGCAGCTGATATTTCTCCCTGACGTCGGCTTCACTATGGCCGACATAGATGTTGTCGTCGCTGTCATACCAGGCCGGAATCCGGTGTCCCCACCACAGTTGGCGGCTGATGCACCAATCCTGAATGTCCCGCATCCACGCAAAATAGGTGTTTTCCCAGTTCCTGGGTACGAACTCGATGTCGCCATTTTCCACGGCCTCGATGGCAGGTTTCGCCAGGGACTGTACGGCGACATACCACTGATTGGTCAGATAGGGCTCGATCACCACGCCGCTGCGGTCGCCGCGGGGCACCTTGAGTTTGTGATCTTCGACTTTTTCCAGCAGACCGGCGTCCTGCATGTCCTGGACGATGCGCTGGCGGGCCATGAAGCGATCCAGCCCCTGATAGGCGGCCGGCGCATTATCGTTGATGGTGGCGTCCCGGGTGAAGATGTTGAGCAGAGGCAGGTCGTGGCGCTTGCCGACCTCGTAATCGTTGAAATCGTGTGCCGGCGTAATTTTGACACAACCCGTTCCAAATTCAGGGTCCACATAGGTGTCGGCAATGATCGGAATCTGGCGGCCACACAGGGGCAGGTCGATGAATTTTCCAATCAGGTTCCGGTAACGTTCATCGTCGGGATGCACGGCGACCGCGCTGTCACCCAGCAGGGTTTCCGGCCGGGTGGTGGCGATGCTGACATAGGTTTCGCCGGCAGTGGTCGTTGCATCGGCGGCCAAGGGATAACGAAAATACCAGAAGAAACCCTTTTCCTCTTCGGCAACGACTTCCAGATCGGAAATGGCGGTATGCAGGCTGGGATCCCAGTTGACCAGACGATTGCCCCGGTAAATCAGGCCTTCGTCGTAGAGCCGCACGAAGACTTCTTCCACCGCTCTGGACAGTCCGGCATCCATGGTGAAGCGTTCGCGGCTCCAGTCCATGGAAGAGCCGATGCGGCGCAGTTGCCGGGTAATGGTGCTGCCGGATTCTTCCTTCCAGCGCCACACGCGCTCGACGAATTTTTCCCGGCCCAGTGCTTCGCGGCTGCTGCCCTCGCCCAGCAATTGCCGTTCCACGACCATTTGCGTGGCGATGCCCGCATGATCGGTGCCCACCTGCCACAGGGTCTTGCGGCCCAGCATGCGATGATAGCGGATCAGGGCGTCCATGATGGCTTCCTGAAAACCGTGGCCCATGTGCAGGCTGCCGGTGACATTGGGCGGGGGGATCATGATGCAATAGGGCTTGCCTTCGCCCTGGGGGGTGAAATAGCCGCGGTCTTCCCAGATTTTGTACCAGGTGCTTTCGATTTGCCGGGGCTGATAGGTCTTGTCCATTACTGCGCGGGGCCTTTTCTAAAGAGTCCGGTGGCGGAAAAGCCGCAGATTATAGCCTGCCTGACAAGTGATTGGTAACTGTTGGGCTCCTGCGTGTGCAGAGACGCGCCAGGGTCATTCAGGGCAGCTCTGGGAATCCTGAATCGTACCCATTGGGCAAGGCAGTGCCGTGGTGGCTCCGCTCGCTCGCTTGCGCTCCTCGCCGGACCACCCCGCCGCTGCCGGCAGGATCCGTGTCAGACCCGACAGAAAAAAGGCTCCTGGCTACGGGTAAGTGAGGTTCAGCAGAGTAAGGCCGGTCTTTCTGCCGTGCACGCCACTGTCTGCCGGGACATATCCGGGGGAGTCCGGTGAGGAGCGCAGCGAGCGAGCGGAGCTTCCTCGGGTGTGGCCTTGCGCTGAAGCCCGGACAGGTTCCTAGACCTGGTGGTGCTTCAACTCCCAGCCCTGCTCCTGATAGTGGCGCCAGTGCTTGCGGCTGAGTTGGCGGGACAGCTCGTTGTTGAGCACGATTTCAGCGATGCGCGGGAAATCCCGGTAAAAAACCGGGATCACCGGCGACAGATTGATCAGCAGCTCTGCCGGGTATTTGCAGTCACCCGCAAACCCGATCACCACCGGCATCTCTTCGTCATCGTCGTCATGATCCTGAACGCCATGAGGAATGAAACTTTCAGGCCGGAAATTCCACAGCAGCTCATCCAGCCGCCGCGCCGCCGTTTCGGATTCGGCCTGAATGAAAATGCGATTGCCGAGGCCAAAGGCTTTTTCCACCAGGCGGCAGGCGAAGAGGTCACGATGATCGTCGCTGCTTTGTTTCAGGGTATAGAAATCGGCTTGTGGCATGTTTTATTTTCGTTTCCGCGCCCGGCGCGCGAGGATGTACAGGGTCACGGACGTTCTGGCACACAAGAGGCTCATTATTTTTGCTGTTGCAGCAGATATTCGAGCAGCAGGGGGACAGGGCGACCGGTGGCGCCTTTCTCCTTCCCTTGCAGCCAGGCGGTGCCGGCAATGTCCAGATGCGCCCAATGATATTTTTTGGCGAAGCGGGACAGGAAGCAGGCTGCGGTGATGGAGCCCGCCTTGGGTCCGCCAATATTGGCGATATCGGCAAAATTGCTGTCCAGCTGTTTCTGGTATTCGTCCCACAGGGGCAGGCGCCAGACCGGATCGACGGCTTTCAGGCCGCACTGATAAAGAGCATCGGCAAGAGTGTCATCGTTGCTCATCAGCGCACTGACGTGGGAGCCCAGGGCCACGATGCAGGCCCCGGTCAGCGTGGCGATATCGATCACGGAGGCGGGTTTGAAGCGCTCCGCGTAGGTGAGGGCGTCACACAGGACCAGACGGCCTTCGGCATCCGTGTTGAGCACTTCGATGGTTTGGCCTGACATGCTGGTGACGATGTCGCCGGGCTTGGTGGCAGAGCTGCCGGGCATGTTTTCGGCGCTGGCGACAAGGCCCACTATGTTGCACCTGGGTTTCAGTTCGGGTTTCAGTTCGCACAGCGCGGAAAACGTGCCGAGGACACTGGCCGCACCACACATATCAAACTTCATTTCATCCATGCCGGCTCCGGGCTTCAGACTGATGCCGCCGCTGTCAAAGGTAATGCCCTTGCCCACGAGCACATGAGGGGGGGTGTCTGCCGCCGTGCCCCGGTATTCCATGATGATGAATTTGGCCGGCTGAACGCTGCCGGCACTGACGGACAGCAGCGAGCCCATGCCCAGACGTTTCATCTGGGCTTCAGACAGCACCGTCACCTTGAGTTCCTTGTGGGCCTTGCCCAGCTTCAGTGCCTGCTCGGCCAGATAGGAGGGGGTGCAGATATTGCCGGGAAGATTACCCAGTTCCCGGGCCATGGCCATACCCCTGCCGATGGCCGCGCCAGTGTTCAGACCTTTGCGGACAGTCGTCTGTTGGCTTTTGTCACTCAGATAGATATCAAGGCTTTTGAGTTTGCTGTCGGGTGTGGGTTTGGAACGCGTGCTGCGGTAACGGTAGAGGCCGTCCTGGAAGGTGCGGGCAATCAGCAGGGCCTGGTGTTCGGCGTCAAGGTTCTTGATGTCCAGGTCGCCCAGTGCCAGCAGGGCATCGCCAATGCTGTATTGCTCCAGGGCTTTGCCGGTATTGCGCAGCAGGCTGATGAATTTGCTGTCTTTCAGTTTCTCTTTGTTGCCACAACCGATGAGCAACAGGCGCCTGGCTTTGATATTGGGTACCCCATGCAGCAGCAGGCTCTGTTCGGACTTGCCACTGATATCACCGGACGCAATGATTTTGCCGAGATAGCCCTGGCTGACCTTGTCCATGGCTGCTGTGGTCTGCGTCATCACACCATCCTCAAAGACCCCCAGCACCAGGCAGGAAGTTGGCGTGTTTTCAAGTGCTGTCGTTTTTGTACTGAATTTCATGAGGGGTCCCGGGTTGATTGTCAGAAAGCTGTCTGCCGCAAACGGTTTCCTGCACCGCTTTCGTCATACATGAACAGGGACAAAATTCTACCCTGATGCCCACTATTAAGAAACCTCTGAATCAAGCCTGCTGCTGACTGCCGGTCCGGCGGACAGCCTGTCGCAGAAGTAGCCCTTGCGGGTGCGATGCACTAGAATTCAGGGCTTATGATCATTCTGCGCTATCTCAGCAAACAGATTCTGGGCATCACCTTTGCGGCCACCTTCATTCTGTTGCTGGTCGCGGTACTGGGGCGTTTTCTCAAGTATCTGGCCCAGGCGTCCCAGGGTGAAATAGACCCGGGCGTGCTGGTGCTGCTGATGAGTTACCGTCTGCCGGAATTTCTGCAGTTGATTCTGCCGCTCGCGCTGGTACTGGGGATTCTGCTGGCCCATGGCAGACTGTATGCCGACAATGAAATGACGGTATTGTTCGCCTGTGGCCTGAGCAAGGTGCGTCTGTTGGGCCTGACCCTGGTATCGTCGCTGCTGGTGGCCGGCCTGGTGGCCGGCCTGAGTCTGGGACTCACCCCCTGGGGGCTGGTCAATACGGATGCCCTGCTGGAAGCTCAGAAAGAACTCAATGAATTCGACATCATGGTGCCGGGCATTTTTCAGAATATTTCGCGGGGCGCGCGTACCACCTATGCCGAAACCGTCAGTGATGAGGAGCTGCGCAATATTTTCATGCATGAACGCGCCAGAAACCGCGTGACGGTGGCCCGGCTTGCCAATCCGGTAGAGGACGAGAATGGGCAGCGGCTGGTGGTTCTGAAGGAGGGCTCGATGTCTGAAGGACTCAGTGGCAAGCAGGAATATACGGTCACCGGTTTCAATGAACTGGGCATCCGCATCCCGTCCAGAACCCTGAATTTTGAAATTGCCGTAGCGGAAAGAGCCTTGAGCACCCGGGATTTGCTGAGTTCATCCCGTCTGCCGGACCAGGCGGAACTGCAATGGCGGATTTCATTGATCCTGTTGATTCCGGTAATGACATTGCTGGTGGTACCCTTGAGCCGGGTGGCTCCCAGGCAGGGCAGGTTTGCCAAACTCCTGCCGGCAATCCTGTTATATACCCTGTATTTTGGCTTTCTGCTGGGTAGCCGGGATTTGATGGCGCGCGGGGATATACCCGCGAGTATCGGAATGTGGTGGGTACATGCGCTGTTCCTGGCTGCGGGGCTGCTGCTGTTGCTGGGAAAAATGCCGGATTTGCGGCGCTGGAACTTTTTAAATAGATGATCAAAATTGATCGCTATATAAGCAGGACAGTGGTGCTGGCGATGCTGTTGGTCCTGCTGGTGCTGGCAAGTCTGGACCTAGTGTTTACGCTTTTTGATGAAATCGGGGATACCGGGGACAGGTACCGGAGCATGGATGCGCTGCTGTATGTCCTGCTGACCTTCCCGCGTCATCTGTATGAATTGTTGCCCATGGCGGCGCTGATGGGCGCGCTGGTGGGCCTTGGCGTGATGGCGTCCAGCAATGAACTGGTGATCATGCGGGCAGCCGGCGTCCGGGTCAGCCGTATAGTCTGGGCGGTGATGAAACCCACTGCACTGGTCATGGTGGCGGGTCTGGTGCTGGGGGAATTCATGGCTCCTCCGTTGGAACTCAGAGCTGAAGTACACAAGGCTCTGGCGAATGCCGACGGTGGTGAAATGATACTGTCCCGCTATGGTCACTGGCTGCGTGAGGGCGAAGCCTATATGCACTTCAATGCCATTGAAGCCGATGGTGTGCTGCATGGTGTCAGCATTTACCGTTTTGATGCCGGCAAACAGCTGGTGAGCAGCACCTTTGCCGAAAAGGCCGTCTATCAGCAGCAGGGAAGCTGGCTGCTGGAAAATGTCAGCGAATCGGTGTTTGTGGAAACCGATGGGCAGAGCAAGAGCTTCAATACCTTCTATATCGAGAAAACCTGGGCGGTGGACCTGGTGCCGGAATTGTTGCGGGTGCTGATCATGGACCCGGATAAAATGGCCATTTCTGATTTGTATCGATATGCCCGCCGCTTTGAAACCCAGGGGCAGGATGGCAATCAGTATTACCTGGCGTTCTGGAAAAAAATGTTGCAGCCGTTGACCACGGCAGTGCTGGTGCTGGTGGCCATTGCCTTTGTGTTTGGACCCTTGCGGGAAGCCACGATGGGTTCCCGCGTGTTTGTGGCAATCTGTTTCGGATTGTTGTTCATTATCTTGCAGCGTCTGCTCAATACCCTGAGCCTGGTTTTTCAGCTGGACCCCTTGCTGGCGGTGCTGCTGCCGATTCTGCTGACTGCCGTTGCCGGCAGCTGGCTGCTGCGCAGGGCCGCATGACGGCGGCATCATGGAACGCTATTTTTTTGGCAGGGGTGGCAGCAGCACCACCTGGGAACGGGACAGACGATCCTGGACACTGGCCCGCTGCTCGTTGAAAAACATATAAAAATAGCCCAGTCCCAGGCAGGCCAGCGAAAGCGGGGCCACCAGAAAACGAATCAGGCATTGTTTCAGACTGAGAGGAGAGCCGTCGGCGTTTTGAATTTTGATGTGCCAGGCATGCATGCCAAGCGTTTGTCCGCTCATCATCCAGAAGCCACTGAAAAAGATGAAGCTGCTCAGCAGCAGCGCGGCGAACAGCAGGTTTTTATACAAGGGATCAAGGACCACCTGGCCGTTCTGAACGCTTTGAGCCTCGTCGACACCAAAGGCCCACAGGCAGAAAAAAGTGACCATCAGCCAGATGGCGACGACCAGCAGGCTGTCATAGACCATGGCGGCAAGTCGCCGCCACAGGGCGGCCGGCGGCAGGTTTGAGACTGGAGTATTCATCGTGTGCTGTGTAGTATTGGCTGGTATCAGTAATATAGCCATTCTACTGTGCTGCCGGGCAAATGGCCATGCAGCCTGGACAGAGCGCTGCACTCCTTCAAGGATACTGACATGAGGCTTATGGAGAAGGTTCAGGTATTTGTTCATGTGACCCGGCTGGCGGGACTGGTGGCCGCCTGCGTGCTGCCGGCATTGTGTCTGGCCCAGGCCGGAAACTTGCAGAACGTGCAGAACAATGGCGCAGAGCTACAGAATAGTGCAGAGCAGCAGAGCGTTCAGGACTTCAGGGTGGAACGGCGGCGTGTGCTTGAAGGTGGTGTCATCATGGATGCGCCTTCTGTCCCCATAACGATTTTGGGGGATGAATCGAAGATGCTTGCCCGGGGGCGTACACGCACAGCCCGGAGCATCGAAGACTACAGGCGGGCCATCGAGGTTCTGGAAAATGTCGAAGGGCCCTATGCCAGTGGCCTTGCCGGACAGTTTTCCGGGCTGGGCGGCCTGCTGGAAAGCACCGGTGAATATCAGGCGGCCATCAGTGCCTATGAAAAAGCCCTGCATGTGGTGCGGGTCAATTATGGCCTGTTCGCGGCTGAACAGCCCAAGCTGGTGATGAGTCTTATCCGAAATCATGTGTTTCTGCGAAATTTCGAGGAAGCCCGCAGACAGGAGGATTTTCTGAGATACCTGCGGGATGCCGGCTATCGGCGTGAGTTTCCACAGCAAGGAGCCCTTCAGCCTACCGCACCGGCACAGCAGCGTTATTCAGAGGCTCACTGAGCTCAACGCGAGCGCGTATTTTTGGTAGACTTGCCGCTTGCCCAAGCCTCGGATACCCCGATAATGACGAAACTTCCCGACTATGTTGCCCTGCTCGATGTGACCCTGCGTGATGGAGAACAGACCCAGGGTGTATCGTTCACGGCCGCAGAAAAACTCAATATTGCCCAGGCCCTGCTGGAGTCCCTGAAGGTGGACCGCATCGAGGTGGCATCGGCGCGGGTCTCGGAAGGTGAAAAGGCCGCCGTGGCCAGTATCAATCAATGGGCCGCCAGCCATGGCTACGAAGACCGGGTAGAGGTGCTGGGTTTCGTGGATTACGACAAAAGCGTGGACTGGATCAGCGACACCGGCGGCCGGGTCATCAACCTGTTGACCAAGGGCAGTGAAAAACACTGCCGGCAGCAGTTGGGCAAAACCCTGGAGGAGCATGCGCAGGACGTATGCCGGACGGTGGCCTATGCCCGCAGCAAGGGGCTGCGGGTAAACGCCTACCTGGAAGACTGGTCCAATGGCTACAGGGACGACAAGGACTATGTGTTTGCGCTGATGCAGGCCATTGGCGACTGTGGCATCGAGCACTTCATGTTGCCGGATACCCTGGGTGTCATGAGCCCGGCCGAGGTTGGGACGGCCATTGCGGACATGCTTGAGCACTTTCCCGGGCAGCAATTCGATTTTCATCCGCACAATGACTATGGTCTGGCAACCGCCAACTGCATGGCCGCCGTGGCTGCCGGCATCCGCAATCTGCACTGCACCGTGAACTGTCTGGGGGAAAGAGCCGGGAATGTCTCCCTGGCGGAGGTGGCGGTCGTGCTGAAGGACAAGATGGGCATCAAAACAGCCATCGATGAAACGCACCTGGCTCCTGTCAGCAAGATGGTGGAGCGCTTTTCGGGAAAATGGATAGCCGGCAATATGCCTATTCTGGGTGCCGACGTGTTTACGCAGACGGCCGGTATTCATGCCGACGGGGATGTCAAGGGCGGACTCTACGAAACCCGGCTCAGTCCGGAGCGCTTCGCCCGCCGGCGCAGTTATGCGCTGGGCAAATTGAGCGGCAAGGCCTCGGTGCTGAAAAATATCGAGGAACTCGGCATCACCCTGTCGGACGATAACCTGAAGAAGGTTTTGAAGCGGGTGGTGAAACTGGGCGATTCCAAGGAAACCATCACCGCCGACGACCTGCCCTTCATCATTGCCGATGTGCTGGAAAGCAGTGACTACCACCATATCAAACTGCTGGACTGCAATATCAACAGCAGTCTGGACGTGGCCTCTCTGGTCAGTCTGCGGGTGGAGATCAATGGCAGGCTCTACAAGGAAACCGGGACCGGCAATGGTGGCTATGCGGCCTTTATCGATGCCCTGAAAAAAATCCTCGACAGCATCAATTTTGCAATGCCGGAATTGATTGATTACACCGTGCGCATTCCCAAGGGCGGCAAACCCGGGGCTCTCACCGAATGTACCATCACCTGGGCGGGCGCCGGCCGCAACCTGCGCACCCGTGGCGTGCATTCCAATCAGATTTACGCCGCCGTACTGGCCACGCTGCGCATGGTCAACACGCGCCTGCATGGCATGCAGCCATGATCGATCTGCGCAGCGATACCGTCACCCGGCCCACGCCGGCGATGCGCGAGGCCATGGCCGCCGCAGCAGTGGGCGACGATGTCTGGGGTGATGATCCGACCGTCAATCAACTGGAGGCCCTGGCGGCTGACCTGATCGGCAAGGAAGCGGCGCTTTACCTGAGCAGCGGTACCCAATCCAATCTGGTGGCGCTGATGAGCCACTGCCGGCGGGGCGAGGAATACATCGTCGGGCAGGATGCGCATACCTATAAATATGAAGGCGGCGGTGCCGCCGTGCTGGGCAGCATACAACCCCAGCCCCTGCCGGTGGAGCCGGATGGTACGCTGAACCTCGATGCGGTGCGGGCGGCCATCAAGCCGGATGATATCCATTTTGCCCTTACCCGGCTGCTGAGCCTGGAAAACACCATCAGCGGCCGGGTGCTGCCGCTGTCCTATCTGGAGGATGCCGCCGTTCTGGCCAGGACCCATGGCCTCAGCCTGCACCTGGATGGCGCCAGGGTTTTCAATGCCTCCGTCAAACTGGGAGTGGATGTCAAAACCCTCTGTCAGCCTTTCGATACGGTATCCGTGTGCCTGTCCAAGGGTCTGGGTGCGCCGGTGGGTTCGGTGCTCTGTGGCAGCCGGGAACTGATCAAACAGGCCAGGCGCTGGCGCAAGATGCTGGGCGGTGGTATGCGGCAGGCCGGCATCATCGCTGCCGCCGGCATCTATGCGCTGGAGCACAATGTGGAACGTCTGGCGGAAGATCATGACAATGCTGCACTATTGGGCCATGAACTGATGCAGATGCGCGAAGTCAGGGTCAACGAAGAATATCTGCAAACGAATATGGTGTTCATGAGGCCCTTGCAGGGCGACAGTGCGGCGCTGTCGGCTTTTCTTCAAGGCCGGGGAATTCTGGTTGACCCCGGCCATATCATCCGGCTGGTGACCCACCTGCAGATCAGTCGTCAGGACGTGCTGACAACGGTGGCGGCCATCAAGGATTTCTATCACCAGACCCGCTGAGGGGTTCAGCGCGGCCTGATCGTGGCAAGCCAGGGTTCCAGGCTTGGCCAGTCCAGTGGAAAGGTATGCGGGAATCCTTCCAACAAGAGGGCGTCCACCTTGGCGCCGGCTTCGCTCAGGGTCTGCACGGTGGTGTCGAAGCGGGTGTTCCAGGCCAAACGATCGTTACTGCCGATACGCAGGTAAACTGGAAAGTTTTGCGGGAAATGCAGCTGTGAAGCGTCCGACGCGATGGCCGGCACGGCCACGACACCCAGGTATTCCTGCGGGTGACGGGAGGCGATCTCCAGCGCGGAAATACCACCGTTGGACACACCGACGAGCAGCACGGGCCCTTTGTCCACGGCTTCCCGGGCCTTGATGACGGAGATCAATTGGCGGACTTTCTCCGCGTTGTCCCCCCAGAATGATTGCCCGTTGGGGGATACCGGCGCCACCACTGCCCAGCCCCGCCGGATGAACTCCTGGCCCACAGAACTGAAGGCGCCGCTGGCGATGCCCTCGCTGCCGGGGCCGCCACCCATCACGACGACCAGTGGCCACGCGCCCGTCGGCGCGTTTCCGGCGGCTTCGGGAAAGCCCAGATAAGCCTGAATTTCCGCGCCGCCCGACAGTTCGAAATCGCTCTGGGCAAGCCCCGCAGTGGGCAACAGAAACAGCAATGGAACCAGCAGCTTCGACATGATCGTTTTCCTTGGGAGTCCGACAGGCTCCCGGGCTGGAGATTGGCTGCTCAATCTTCGCATATTTCAGTCATGCGCCAAAGTAAAAATCAGGGAAACTCTGAACAAAAAAGGAGCCTTTTCCTTTAAAAAGCCCTGCCGAAGCCCAGACCGAAGACGAGGGGGTCGATATTCACGGTGGTGAAGCGTTTCAGCGCGCCTGAGGTGAGTGTCGTGCCCGTGTCGATCTCGATATATTTGAGGTCGACATTGAAGAACCAGCCCTTTGTCAACGCGATGTCGACACCGGCCTGCAGGGCCAGCCCGGTGGAATTGCCCAGATCGATGTGGGTGGGACCCAGCGCGCCATCCAGGGTCGCGTTGGTTTCGCCGTCGTAGAATAGCGTGTAGTTGACGCCGATGCCGGCATAGGGGCGGATCGCCGCCTGCGGGCGGAAATGGTATTGCAGGGTCAGCGTGGGAGGCAGCAGATTGGCCTCGCCGATGTCGCCCAGGCCGGCGATGGCGCCGTCCGCCTCCAGGTCGTGGATGGAGGTGGCCAGGATCAGCTCCAGGCCCCAGCGCGGCGTCAGCATATAGGTGAAATCCACTTCGCCGGTGAAGGCCGTATCCGCTTCCAGGCGTGAGCCGGCGGGCAGCTCCGGGAGCTCATGGCTGGCGCTGGTGGGAACGATGCCCAGGCCGCGCACCCGCACCAGGATGTCTCCTGCCTCGGCGGCACCGGAGCCAGTGCTGCTGAGTGCGGCAGTAGCCAGGACGAAACAGGACAGGGGATATTTGACGTTCAAGCGCATGGTTTTTTCCTTGCTGATACATAAAGAGAGATGATCTCCGGGCAAGGAAATTATCAGGGCTTCACGCCTGGGAAAGCACTGACATGGCTCAGGGTTTTGTCTGTTCGGCTCTTGTTCAGCAGACCGGCCACGGCAGGCCGGCGAGGTCATGAAGCTCCCCGGGCTTGTGGATATGGACCTGTTTGCCCCGGGTGCTCAACAGTCCGCTTTTCTGCAGCCGGGTGAACATCCGGCACACGGTTTCTTCAGTCAGACCCAGGTAGTTGCCGATGGCGTGCCGGGGCATGCCGAGGATGAATTCCCGGGCGGAGTAGCCACGTTCGGCGTAACGTTGCGAAAGACTGCACAGAAAAGCGGCCAGGCGTTCAGCGGCGGGCGCCTTGACGAGCAGTGCCATCGATGCCTCGTGACGCAGTGCCCGGCTCATGATGTCAAGCAGCCGGTTTTGCAGGGAAGGGGCCTGCGCAAGGGCAAGATCGAGGCGATCGAAGGGAAGCTCGCAGAGACCGCTGGCCTGCAGGACCCGGGCAGAACTTGGGTAATGACCGGCATCGATGGCGTCCAGACCGATGATGTCACCGGGCAGATGGAAGGCGCGGATATGCTCTTTGCCGGCTTTGGTCAACACATAGGTTTTCACGCAACCGGAGCGCACGGCGTAGATGGCGGTGAAGGGGTCTCCGCGCTGGAACAGGTGCCGGCCCCGGTCCAGGGGACGGTGGCGGACGATGCTGGCATCCAGTTTTTCCATGTCCGGGCTGCGCAGGCCCAAGGGCAGGCATAAGCGGGACAGGGAACAGAGTCCACAAACGACTTTTTGCTCGCCGCAGGCGGCGCGTGGAACGGACAAGTCACTGTTTCCTGTCGGAATCAATTCTGGCTTGGGGTCTTTCATGTCATGACCTTCATAGGGTTTGGGAGCCTGTCTGCGCTGAGGTCTGTAAAGATAGTGGAGCAGGCAGGACAGTGCCATGACGTGAATCAAGTGAGGTCGATTGGCAATGGCCCGGGTTTGTCACAGCAGACTCTTTGCTTCACTGGACATCGCTCACTGTCGTTCATGGCAAGGGCTACCTGACAAGTCTGCTGCAGTAGTGCACAATGGGGCTCTGCAGAGGTTTCCTGAACTTTATAAAAACACGCCTTACCGAGATGAGAGGTTCCTGTCATGGCCCATAGCCGATTGCTTGTCACAACTACCCTGGCACTTGCTGTGCTCGCAGGCTGTCAGCCTGCCCCTCAGCCGTCAGACTCAGGCCTTGCCCTTACATCGGCGGGGGGCTCAGGGAGCGAGGTGCCCCGCATCAGCAACTGTGCGGAACTGGCCGGGCTCGGTATCGCTGCGGATGCCATCGGCCTGCCCAGCACCGGTGCCACCCTCCGCTCGGCTGAAGTGATGGCCGCGGATGCCGAGGGCAACAGCAATGGTGAATACTGCAAGGTTCTGGGTGCCATTCATCCGGTGGATTACACGGCGCCGGATATCAATTTCGAGGTGAATCTGCCCACCAACTGGAACCATAAAGCCCTGCAGTTTGGCGGCGGCGGCCTGAACGGCACGCTGATCACCGGCCTGGGCCGCTATGCCAAGCAGCCGGAAGCCGAGGCCACGCCGCTGGCCCGGGGCTATCTCACCCTGGGCAGCGATTCCGGGCACCAGTCCAGCGGCGGTTTTGACGGGCGCTTTTATCTCAATGAGGAAGCCCTGGAGAATTTTGGCCGCATGCAGATCAAGAAAACGCACGACGTGGCCCTGTGGCTGAGCCAGGCCTTCTATGGTGAGTTGCCCCAGTACAGCTATTTCATTGGCGGTTCGCAGGGCGGGCACGAGGGCTTCGATGCCGTGCAGCGCTACCCGGACGATTATGACGGCGTTGTGGCCGGCTACCCCGCCCACAACGTGATCATGCTGCATCTGTCCGCGCTCAATTATGCGCGGGCCCTGCATGCCAACGACGGCAAGAGCTGGCTCAGCCCGGAGAAGGTCCGTTTCTTCACGGCACAGGTCTATGGCCGCTGCGACAGCCTGGATGGCGCCGGGGACGGCATCATCAGTAACGTGGCCGCCTGCCAGAGTGCCACCGCGCCCTTCAAGCTGAGTGCGCCGGAAAACCCCCTGCGCTGCGACGGGGGTTCCGACACCGGCAACGACTGCCTGTCCGATGCGCAGATCCAGGCGCTCGATGCACTGGATCAACCCTATGACGCGGGTTTCAGTTTGTTCAGCGACGATGAGGGCAATAGTGTGTTTCCCAAATGGACGCCCTTCGAGGGTTCGACCTTTTTCGATGGTGGCTTTCCCAACCTGGGCGGCAAAGGTCCGGGTGAAGCCCTGCAGTATGCGCCGGGCGTCGCCACCAATGGCCTGGCCGTTGCCCGGGACCTGACGCTGGATGTGCTCAGGGACTTTGATCCACGCGCCCATGCCGGTCGCCTGATCCATCTGGCCTCGGTGATGAGCGCCAACAGCGTGGCGATCGACCGCTTCCGCGACAAGGGCGGCAAACTGATCTTCTTCCACGGCATGGTCGACGATTTCATTTCGCCCTACAGTTCCATTCAGTATTACCAGCGCCTGCTGGGGCGTTACGGTCAGGGCGGGGTGGACGAGTTCGTGCGTTTCTATACCATTCCCGGCATGGGTCATGTCACCGGCGTGTTCAATGGCCGCATCGCCAGCCTCGATGCACTGGAAGCCTGGGTGGAACGCGGTGAGGCGCCGGGAGACCTGCTTGCCAGCGATGCCAACCGGGACAGTGCCGGGCGCACGCGCCCGGTATGCCGCTATCCGGGCTGGCCACGTTACCGGGGCGAGGGTGAACTTGGGCAGGCCGCCAGTTTCGAGTGTGTGATGCCCTGAGGAGCCAGTCATGATCCGCAACTGAGCGTTCACTGTAACGATTCTGGCACTGACTGTGCTCAGCGGCTGCTGAATGCCGCCGCCGAAGCTGGCCAGTGGATGATTGATGGTAGGCGGCAACAATAACAACAGCTTCCGTGCCTTCGATGCCGACAATGGTGAAAAAGTGTGGGAGTTCGATACGCAGACCGGCGTGGTCGCCGCGCCGATCACCTATGAACTGACTGGATGGCAGGCAATACATCGCCCTCAGTGTCGGTATCAACCAGGCGGGTAATTATTACGCACCGAATCACTCCCGCCTGTTGGTGTTCACGCGCGGTGGTGACGGTTTCTGTGTTATGACATATGAAGAATACAATGAGTTTTGCCGCTCGCTTCCGGCAACGACCTATGTCATGCAATGGGGCAATTCCCATGTCTGGAAAGTTGCAGGCAAGGTATTCGGTATTGGTGGCTGGACCAGCAACAAACTTGGTATTACATTCAAGGTCTCGGACTTGTCCTTCGAGTTGCTGCGCGATCAGCCCGGGCTCCGGCCTGCGCCATATCTCGCCTCGCGTGGAATGAAGTGGATTCAACATTATGATGAGCCGGGGCTGTCCGACAGCGATCTCAAATACTATTTGCGGGAATCTCACCGCCTCGTTTGCCTGGGTCTGACGAAGAAAGTGCAACGGGAACTTGGTTTAGGAGCCTGTCGGACTCAGGACTGATCTACTGCGGCGGCGTAAAATCGGCCCATATTTCCGCGTTTTTTCGGCACATAGACACCACTATGCACCTCAAAAACGCAAAAATCTGGTCTCGATTTTCCACTCGCCTCGCTACGATCGCCTGAGTCCGACAGGCTCCTGGAGACTGCCGGACATAAGTTCGAGGTATCCTGATGTGTGGTTCAAAGAGCCTGGCTGCAAAGCATGACATACCATAAACCACATCCGTCCGCTTTCAGCCCGCCCGTCCGCGGTCGTGGCGCCCTGGACAATCCGGCGGGGCGCTTCGAGGAGAGGCGGCTGGAAACGGACGCAGAGACCTTCAATGCCTTGCTGGAGGCAGAGCTTGAAGCGGTGGAGAAGCAGATTCCCACCCAGGTCTTCCACGACAGCTCGCGCACCATCGTCAGCAGCAACGACAGCCCGGACGTCGGCATGGACCTCACCATCAATCCCTACCGGGGCTGCGAACATGGCTGCATCTACTGTTATGCGCGTCCCACGCATGAATACCTCGGCATGTCGGCGGGGCTCGACTTCGAATCAAAGATCTTTGTCAAGCACGAGGCTGCAAGCCTGCTGCGTGACAAGCTGGGCTCGCGGACCTGGCAGCCGCAGGTGATCTTCTTCAGCGGCATCACGGATCCCTACCAGCCGCTGGAGAAGAAACTGGGCATCACCCGCGCCTGTCTGGAGGTGCTGCGGGATTTCGGCAACCCTGCCGCGCTGATCAGCAAGAACCACCTGCTGCTGCGTGATCTGGACATTTTCCGGGACATGGCGGCGCGTGACCTGATTGCCATCAATCTCTCGGTGACCACGCTCGATGAGAAACTCGCGCGCCTGATGGAACCGCGCGCCGCACGCCCCGGCATGCGTCTGCATGCCATCGAGACTCTGGCCCGTGCCGGCGTGCCGGTGGGCGTGATGATCGGTCCGGTCCTGCCCGGCCTCACCGATCATGAAATTCCTGCCATTCTCGAGGCCGCCGCCGACGCCGGCGCGAGTTCTGCCGGCTACACCATGCTGCGTCTGCCCTACGGCGTGAAGGAGCTGTTCGAGAACTGGCTGCGTGAACATTTCCCCGAGCGTGCGGACAAGGTTCTCAGACGACTGCGCGAAATGCACGGCGGCAAGCTCTACGACAGTGAATTCGGACATCGCATGCAGGGCTCGGGTCAGCATGCGCAGCAGATCGCGACGATCTTCAATCTGTACCGCAAACGCTACGGCTTGACCCGGCCGGCCCGGCTCTCGCTGATGCATTTCGACCGGGGCGCGGGCAGGGGGCAGCTTGGTTTGTTTTAGCCACCTGCGCCGAAGCCCGGGATTATTCCGGTCATCGTGCGCAGGCGGGAGACGAATTTCTGGAGCTGCCCTGTTGCCAGGGACTGAAAGAATGCGACTCTGACGCCTATTTCAGACTCTTGGCAGCCGTCTCCCAGTTGGGATTGGTGCACAAACTGCACTGGGCACCGACGAACATTTTGCCCGCTTCCGCATCGCCCTTGAACTGGTAGCGAAGCCAGTTGGACGCCACGTTGGCGAACTCGCCGCCACCGGGGTGGTACATGGTTGCGGTATGTCCGGCATTGTCACGGGCGCCGTAGAACGCCGGTACGTGCTTGACCAGATCAAAGTTGGCGCGTGAAGGTCCGTACATGAAATCGACCTCGCCGCCATTGATGAACAGCACCGGTCCGTGCAGCTGTGCCAGAGAGTCCGTGGTGGCCAAGGTGCCGGCCGGCCCGTTGGGGTCGGGTGCCGATACGCCGGAATTGAACACGCCGATGGTGCCGACGCGCGGATCAGTACCCAGACCGACCGACAGAAAACCACCACAGGACTGGCCCATCACTGCGACATGCGCGGTATCGATCCGACCTTGCAGCGGTGAGCCGGCACGGGTGTTTTCAGTTTCCGCCCAGGCGATGGCCGCGAGCAGGTCGTCGGCGGTTTGGCGACGGCTTTGCTCGTCGCCCGCGACCGAGGCCGTGGTCAATACCAAAAAGCCGTGTGAGGCAATGGTGCCCAGGTATTCGCCATAGCGTGGATTATTGATCGCACAGCCGCCGTTGCCCCATACGAGCACCGGCAGCGTGTCCCGTGCCGGGAAAGCACTCAGCTCAGCAGGACGAAACAGAATATGGCGCTCGGATGCAAACGCTCCTTCCGTCATCGTGGTGTAGGGGCCGGGTTCGGCCAGCGGCGCGCCTTCCAGTGGCAACTGCCGGTTGATCATTTCCATCGTGATGCCGGGCGGTTGGGCAAGGGTGAGGCTGCTGGCAAACAGAAGAGACAGGCTGGTACAGGCTAGGTAAAGGTAGCGCATCGTGATGTCCTCTGGGAAACTCTTGTTGTATAAACCTTGGCCATTGTCCCATAACCCGTTTGCAAGGCAAGCATTTATCTTTTATGAGGGAGCGGCCGGAAATTGATGGCGGCCATGCCTTGCCGGAATTTTGGCCTTGACAAGGTGCAATTGCCTGTTTACTTTCCTTGCCAAAGCAAAGGTGTGCGAGAGTTTTTCAGAAGTTCCCTGAGCGTGTTCACAAATGGGGTCGGAGGGGAAGCCATGTCCAGAAACACAGGCACCTTTTACAGTCGCCTGGTGGCTTTGTCACCGCTGGTGATTGCCCTGTTCCTTGGTTTTCCGCTATCGGTATTCGCCCATCATGGCTATGGTAATTTTGCCCTCGATGAAACCATAGAGCTCGAGGGCACCATCACCCGTGTTGATTTCGTCAATCCGCACGCCTGGGTTTATTTTGATGTTCTCGTCGCAGGGGAGGTGCAGGCATGGCGTTGTGAAATGCGGGCAGCCACCGTGTTGCGGCGCTCCGGCTGGTCCAAAGAGATGTTCGTTGCGGGCGAAGCCATTGCCATAACAGCCTCACCAGACCGCCTGGATTCACGCACCTGCTACCTCAGCACCATCGTATTTGCCGATGGCAGCAAGGCCGCCCGTTATGGCCAACTGGAAAAGGCGCCACCCCCCCAACTGGCCGAAGAACGTCAGCGGCGCTTGCCCGATGGCACTCTCAATATCTCTGGCGACTGGGCTTCGGAACAATATGTCATGATGGATGCCGGCGGACAAAAGGGCAGCGGGCTCGTCCCCCTCAGTGTGGCCCAAGGTAAGGTAGAAGCGGCCAACAGCCCCTCAGGCAGCCCCTGGCGCGTCAGCCAGGTCAACTTTACCGAGGCGGGCAAGGCGGCGGCAGACGGCTTTGCACTGCGTTCGCTCGATAACCCCCGCATGCGCTGTGAGACGACCAGCATTATTTTTGACTGGGATTTTGATGGTCCGGTCAATCGCATTACACAGCAAGACGATAGCATTACCCTCCAATATGGTCAGTTCGGCTTTACCCGTACCATTAAGCTCGATCAGACCAGCCATCCCGCCAATCTGGAACCCAGCCGTGCCGGACACTCCATCGGTCACTGGGAAGGGGACGTGCTTGTGGTTGCCACCACAGGTTTTGCGCCGGGCGTGCTCTATCCTCCCGTGATGAACAGTGAGCATTTGCAGGTAGTTGAACACTTCAGGCTGGATGTGGACACCATGACGCTGCATCGGGACTATGTTGCCACCGACCCGGTTTACTATACGGATGCATACCGGGGATCTGACAGCCTGAACCTGGCAGACATTCCCTATAGCCCTGATGACTGCTCTGATTTCACCCTGATAAACTACGGGAAAGAGCAGGGCGAAACACTTCCTTAAATGACTGCCAGGGATATCATGACATATACACCCTGTAACAATTGCACCGCCCGCGTACTGATGGTTCTGGCCATGTTGGTATTGACGGCTCCTCTCCTTGCTGCCCAGGAGCGCCCGGCCCTGATCAATGGCAGGCCCAACCTCAATGGCCTGTGGCAGGCCGTCAATTCGGCCCATTGGAATCTTGAAGCCCATGCGGCTCATGCTCTGCCGCAGAGTGCAGAAATGGGTGCCATAGCCGCTGTGCCTGCCGGTCAGAGCGTGGTCGTTGGTGGCACCATTCCGTATTTGCCACAAGCGCTGGCAAAGCGCGAAGAAAACCGTGCCGGGTGGCCGGCCACTGATCCGGAAGCCAGTTGTTATCTGCCGGGTATTCCCCGGGCAACCTACATGCCCTATCCCTTCCGGATCATCCAGGGTGAAGATGATCTGATGTTCGCGTACTCTTATGCGGCAGCCAACCGCGTCATCCACATGCAGGAGCACAGCGAAGCCCCGGTAGACATGTGGATGGGATGGTCCAATGGTCATTGGGAAGGCAATACCCTGGTCATCGAAGTCAGTTCAAATGATGATCGCACCTGGCTTGACCGTGCCGGCAATCACCACAGCTACATGATGAAAGTGACCGAACGTTATACGCCGCTGAGCAGTGACCATATGATGTACGAAGCCACCATGGACGATCCGCTTACGTTCAGTGCCCCCTGGACCATCCGCATGCCGCTGTACCGCATCCTGGATCAAAATGCCGAATTACTTGAATTCAAATGCATCGAGTTTGCGGAAGAATTCCTGTACGGTGAATTCTACAAGCGCGACTGAACCCCCAGGTCCATTACCGGAGAGACCCATGCGAAAACACGCACGTATCAAGCTTCTGGGATTATCGGCCTTGCTTTGGGTGATGACCCAGACAGCCCAGGCTCACCACTCCTTTGCTGCCGAATTTGACATTTCCCGGCCCATTCAACTGGAAGGCAAGGTAACCCGCATGGAGTGGAGCAACCCGCATTCCTGGGTGCATCTCGACGTGGTTACCGCCACTGGAGAAGTGCAGCGGTGGAAAGTGGAGGGCGGGGCGCCCAATGCCCTGATTCGGCGTGGCTGGAATCGCAATTCCCTACCCCCCGGCACCACGATCAAGGTGGAAGGCTATCAGGCTCGTGACGGGGGCTTTAGAGCCAATGGGCGCAATATCACGCTGGAGGATGGCAGCCAGTTGTTCGTCGGCTCTTCTGATGCCGGGGCTCCTCCGGCACAATGAATACACCTGTTCATCAGCCAATCCGGTGGGCGTAGCGGCGCTGACGTGAAAGCATCGGGTTCGGGCAGAGAACCCGATGACCATTTTATTCTCCGGCGTTGATATCGAAGATTTCTGCGCCTTCCTGTGGCGCACCATAGATACTCATCCCGCCTGCCCGCTGTGGGGGTTCTTCGCCTCTGGCGATGGCATCGGCAACCTGCTGATCCCACACACGTTCACCCTGAAGGGCATAAATCACGGCGCCATTGCCCTCATGGCAGGAATATTCATACATCTGATAGCCTGGTTGCGAGGTAATGGTCAGGCGGTAGGTGAAGGGGGCTGTATAGGTCACCGGGTCATCGACAGTGATGTAATAATCGATCATGTCATCATCAACACGGGTCAGGCGTTCGGTAAGCACCAGTTTGTCACTATGGCGGGTGCCATTACCGTTGGCGCCAATACTGGTTTTGTCCGTGAAGTTGCGGGTTTCGATGACCAGTGTGTCACCTTCCCAGCGGCCGCGGGAATTGCCCATATACTGACGTATGTCGCTGTCCATGAAAGCGCGGCCATCGAGAGGGATGATGCGGGTGTCATGAATCATTTCGTAGCTGAGCGCGATGCTGTCCGGCGTCTGGATGATTTTCAGTCCATTGCCGTAAAGTACGGGTAATATCGAACCCACGACGCCACGGGTAATGCAGCGGTCGTACAGCGTAAAGTCTTCAGGCGTATTGAAGGGGCCGGTGCCAAAGGTGCCACGATCCCTTGCGCCTGCCCGGGATTTACCCAGTTCGGTCATTTCCGGTATGTGGCCATCTTCAGGCGATACGATCAGGGAAGTATAGCCAAAGGTGCGGACACCGTATTCGTTACGCAGAAAAGTCTCACTGTTTACGGCTCTGTCCATGGCCGCATCGTCCCTGTTTGCGCGCTGCTGGAACTCTGCGTCAGTCAGGGACTGACGGTTGCCGAGCTGACGTGGCCGTTCGGTACTCACACTGCGCATGTCATCGCTGGTCCAGATACCTTCAAGATCCGGATGTCCCCAGGCCGTACGCGGCATCTGCCAGTTGGAGTCGGTACGTGAGGCGGCCAGTTTTTCCGCCGGGATGTCGCGGCTGTCTACCTGCGACAGGTCGATGACCTGGGCCTCCGCAAAGTGGGCAGTAGCCAGTAAGAGAGAGCTGATGGCAATGGATAGTGCGCGTGGTTTATGTGTTTTCATGGTTTCCCCGCTAACATGGTTCACCCACTGAATCGTTCGCAGAGCTTAGCACCGTGGCGATTCCCCCAGCAATAGGCAGGGGGAAGAATAAATTACTCGACACTGGGCCAGTCGAGCTGGCATTGAGCTCTGGGTCGTCAGGCAAGGTGACAGCTTCGCCATATCAGTGCCGGAAAATAGATCCAGACCGCGAACCCCCTCGCTTTCTGAAAAAATCAAAGTACAATGGCCGCCGATCACCCAACAACGGAGAGGTGCCGGAGTGGTCGAACGGGCCTGACTCGAAATCAGGTGGCCTCGCAAGGGGTCCCAGGGTTCGAATCCCTGCCTCTCCGCCATTATCCAGCAAGGGGTCCCGGTACACGACTGCGACCGACAGGCCCCAGCCCACCGCCTATCGAAACACAATCGGTCTGTGCCTGATTGCCGCGACATTCATCCATGTTTATTCAGAGATTATTAAAGTATTTGTCTGGATTGCCGATGTCCAGAATTTGACAAGAACATCATTTTTTGCAATGTATCCGGTGCTTGTCGGTAATGTCATAGGCACCGGTGCATGATTGGCAGAGATGAAGCGATCAATGGTTTAGCGTGGGGCGAGACGACACTTCCAGCATGTTCCCTTCCTCTCCGAAGTCATTCTTTCCCTGTTACCAACCCATCATTGGGATGAGTACCGGAAAAATCGAAGGCTATGAGGCTCTGGCCCGCTTCCGCGACAGCAGGGGAGAAATACGGAGCGCAGGGCCTCTGTTTTTTGATCAGAGCCTGGATGCAGACTTCAAATTGGCGGTGGACCGGGAGGTCCGCATGAAAGCGCTGCAGGCCTTTGCCGCCGAGCCACAGTTGGGCTACCTGTCCGTGAATATTTCGCCGGAGTGGGTGGAGCGGCTGCGCAACCCGGTAACCTTGCCGACGGTTGAAATGGTGGCGGCTTGCGGCATCGATCCGGCTCGGGTCATTATCGAAATTACGGAAACACGCGGAGATTTACAGGCTCTGAAGGAAGCCGTGGCGCTGTATCATCGCGTTGGCATGCGCGTGGCCATCGACGATTTCGGTGCCGGGGCTTCCCAGATCGATCGCATCGAGGCCCTGGCGCCGGATATCGTCAAACTGGATATGGGGCTGTTCAAGCAGGCATCCCGGGGTGGCATCAGTGCCGACATCACCCTGGCCATGACCACCATTGCCAGCCGGGTGGGCTGCCTCATCGTTTGTGAGGGTGTGGAAAAGGAAGATGAATTTCACTTTGGCATCGAATGCGGGAGCAGCCATGTACAGGGCTTCCTGTTTCATGAGGCACAGCCTTACTTTCTGGATCCCGATGACACGCTTGCCAAGATCCGGAAATTGCAGGCAGCGTATCTGGGAAAAAAAGCGCGCAAGCTGAGACTGGCCGCCAGCCGGAAAGAACGGCTCAAGGTTTTCATCCGGGCGATTCAGAGCTCTCATGCCGACAATGCGGATGTTCCGGCGCCGGCCGAACTGCATGCGGCGGGTGTTCTGCGTTATTACATCTGTGATATTGCCGGAAACCAGTTGACGCCCAACTTTGATATCGACGGTGCCCGGTTGATCGAAAATGCGGCATTTAGGGGGCTGAACTGGGCCCACCGTCCCTATTTTCCTCGCTTCATCGCCTGGAAGGCGAACGCTGACGGTATTTTTTCCTCGGGAGTCTACCGGGACGTGAACAGCCACGATCTGTGTAAAACCTATGCTGTCAGCCTTGATCCCGGCCGCATTCTGCTGGTCGATGCCCTCGTTCCCGATGAAATCATCTATGCCCGGTATTCCCAGAGACGCTCTGAATAAGCCCGCTACCGTCTCCCCAGTCCAGTGAAATCAATGATTTGATAGGCAGGCACGAACCGGGGCGATGCGATGCAATGACCCATAAAGCCGATGGCATACAGGAAAGTAGCGGAAAATATCACATAACAGATCAAGTCATAAAAAAATCAGGAACATTCGTTTAATAATTGGGGTTTATTTGTTTTTTTTATTGCTCGCCGTTCTGAAAGTTTATGAGCAGTAAAGGGTCTGTTAGTGAACCTTGAAAGAGGGAACCGTGAAAGTGAAATGAGTACAGGGCATCTTCAGAATTTGCTGTGTCGTCCTTCCAGCCCAGGCAGGGATTCAGTAAACCAGAAACAACAAAGACACTCTCAGGAGGAGTAAATGAATATCAATGAAGGAAGAATGACCGTGATGCAAAAACCGGCAGCGTCGCGATTCGGAGGGCCGGGTTTCAAACCGGCTTTGTTGGGCAAGCTTTCTGCAGCCATGCTGGCGGTGATGACGGCACCCGTGCTGGCTCAGAACTCTGTCATTTCGGAAATCGTCATTACCGCCACCAAGCGTGAGCAGAACCTGCAGGATGTCAGTACTGCGGTGACGGCCATTGGCGGCGACCGTCTGGATTCGGCACAGGTCCATGATCTGGAAGATTTACAGCAACTCGTGCCAGGCATCACCATCGGCAATGATTTCAATATGGCCAAGATATTTGTCCGCGGTGTCGGCGCCAACACCTCGACGACCGGCAGCGAGACGGGTGTTGCCTTTCATGTCGATGGTGCGGTGGTGGCCCGTGGCGAAGCGCAACTCACCTCGCTGTTCGATGTCGAGCGCATTGAAGTCCTGCGCGGCCCGCAGGGCACCCTGTTTGGACGCAACACCACGGGCGGTGCGATCAATGTGATTACCGGCAAGCCGACCCAGGAGTTCGAAGGTTATGCCCGGGTCACCGGAGGACGCTTCGACCAGATTTTTACCGAAGGCGCGGTCAGCGGTCCGCTGACCGATGATGGCACTCTTCTTGGGCGCATCGCGTTCAAGACCCAGGACCGGGATGGCTTCGGTGAGAATCCGGTGACCGGTAGTGAGGTCGACAATCTCGAACGCCGCATGGCACGGGCTCATCTGCAATACACCCCCAGCGACCGGCTCGACTTCCTGCTGACTGGTGAGTACTTCCGGCAGGATGATGCCTCCGGCGCGCTCAAGTTTCAACGCGAGGCCTTTCCGGGCGTACCTCAGCTCTTCTTTCTTGGCGAGGGCGGTGTGGCCACACGCAGACGTGACATCGCCGGGGAGTTCGACCCCAGCACCGACACCCGAACCTGGGCCTTGACCGGTACCACGAACTTCCAGCTCACCGACAACTTTTCCATTACCAATATTCTCAATTATCGTGACTTTGAAACCTCCATCACGCAGGACCTGGATCTCTCGGCTGTGGTCAACAGCCTGGGCACCACGGGGCAGAACACCACAGTTCAGCGCCGTGATATCGACAGCGAGCAGTTCAGCACGGAGTTTCAGTTCAAATACCAGAACGACTGGCTGGATGGCATTTTCGGTATCTTTTATTTCAACGAGGATCAGCAGCCGGTGGATACGGTGGGCCTGGGTCCCCGTCTCGGGCAGCCGGTCGTCCTCGACACGCTCGCCAATCTGCCCGTCTTCCCGCCGATCGGGCCGACGGGCCTGGAAGTGGACAGTGCCTTCGTGACGCCCTCAGGAGCCTTCGATACGGCGCATGCTCTCGATCTGTGCAATATCGCAAACCGGGAGAATTCGCTTGGAAATATAGAACTGGCCCCCAAACGGGTCTGTGTGAAGACCAATCTCAACACGGATTCTCTCGCTCTCTTCAGTCAATGGCGTGTCAATATGGGCAAGTTCATCAATGGCCTCGATTCGGTGACGCTCAAGCTCGGCGGCCGCTATACCACCGAAAAGCGCAAGAGTGCAAATGCCAGCCTGGTGGTGGCGAGAAATGGCCTGGGTCCGGTCATTTCCCAGACCTTCGAGGGTTCCAGGAACGAGGATACCTTCAATGATTTCACACCGGAAATTGGCCTGGAATGGCAGGCGACATCGGACATGATGCTTTATTACACCTATTCTGAAGGGTTCAAGGCCGGCGCGGGTGAGAATTCCACCTCCGTCGTCAGCACGGACCCCAGCTCGCCGGATTTCGCGAGATCGATCATCGTTGCTCCGGAGACCATAGAGAACAATGAGTTCGGATTGAAAAGCACATGGTTCGACAATCGATTGATCGTCAATGCTTCGGGCTTTTTCTACGAGTTGGAAGGCTTGCAGATCAACAAGACCGTAGCGGGCGGTGCACAGGGCTTCTCGACGATCTTCGAAAACGCCGCGCGGGTGAAGGCACGTGGTTTCGAGCTCGAGTTTCTGAGCCAGCCGCTTGATTGGGTGAGATTTTCCGGATCGGTGGCCTACCTGCATTCCCGCTTCAAGGATTTTCTGACGGCAGACCCGCTGGATCCGAGAAATGTCGACCTGCCAGGACCGAATGATCTGTTCGTCGCGACCAATCCCGAGGTGCAGCTTGCCGGCAACAAGACCCGCAATTCGCCGGATTGGGCAGGCAACCTGCACGGTGAGATCGACATCCCGGGGCTTTCGCTGCCCGGTGACGGGACACTGACATTGGGTGCCGATGGTTCCTACAAGAGTGCGATCTTTTTCACCGAGTTCAACCGTGAGGTCGAGGGCTCAAAAGATTACATCATGACGGATCTCAATCTTACCTACACCTCGGGCAGTGAAAAACTGACTGCCGAGTTCTGGGTAAAAAATGTGGCCAACACCTTCCGGGCGACCAGTTCCTTCCAACTGGCCACGGCCCGGGTGATCGGTGTCACCTTTCTGGACCCCAGAACCTACGGTTTCACACTCGGTTACCGGTTTTAGGCGAAGATCCCGGAGCCTCTCTGCGCGAGTTTGAGAGGCTTCGAGGAGTGTCTTAGCCAGCCACTGGCATGGCCGCGAGTTCGGCGGCCACTCGGTCACCAAAGTCGCTGGTGCTGATCATGGTGACACCGGCACCCGGCTTCGACAGGTCCGAGGTGGAATAACCCTGGGCGAACACGCTCTGCATGGCCTGCCACAGGTTTTTTGCCTCCTCGTCCATGCCGAGACTCATTTCCAGCATCATCGCCACGGAACCGATCATGGAGTAGGGGTTGGCGATGTTCCTGCCGGCAATGTCCGGTGCGGAGCCGTGGGAGGGTTCGTAGTAGGCCTTGCGGTCGCCGATGCAGGCCGAGGGCATCAGGCCAAGCGAGCCGAGAATGCCGCCGCCCTGGTCGGACAGGATGTCACCGAACATGTTTTCCATCACCATCACATCGAACTGGCCCGGGTTCAGGCACAGGTAGGTGGCGGCGGCATCCACCAGGATGTTGACGACCTTGACCTGTGGATAATCCGGGCTCATTTCCTCGACGATCTGATTCCACAGCACACTGGATTTCAGCACATTGCTCTTGTGGATGTTGTGCAGGACTTTTTTGCGCTTCATGGCGGTCTCGAAGGCCACCTTGATGATGCGTTTGATCTGGCCTTCGTCATATTCCAGGGTCTCCCTGACATAACGCAGCCCCTGTTCATTGACACCGCTTTCCTTGTTGCCGAAGTACAGGCCGCCGACCAGTTCCCGGATGATGATGATGTCGATGCCCTCACCGATGATTTCCGGTTTCAGCGGGGAAAAATGCGCCAGGGCCTTGGGCAGGTAGACCGGACGGAAGTTGGCGTAGGTGTTGTACCGGCGGCGCAGGGGGAGCAGGGCACCACGTTCCGGCTGCTGGTCCACCGGGATTTTTTTGGATTCTTCATGGCTCAGGCCAATGGGACCCTTCAGAATGGCATCGGCTTCGTCGCAGAGGCGCTTGGTCTCTTCAGGGAAGGAATCGCCACACTGAAACCAGGCGCTGGCACCGAAGGGACCGTGGGTCAATTCAAGGTTCAAATGGTTGCGGGTGGCGACCAGTTCCAGGATCTTGACGGCTTCGGCCATGATCTCCGGGCCGATCCCATCCCCGTCCAGTAACGCGATTTTGTAGGTTTTCATGGTTTTCCTGTGAGAGTTCCTGTGAGTGTTTCCATGGTGGCCATGGAGAGTGAAGGGCTAATCTAATAGAAGTGCCCTGAACATGGGGCTGAAAAAAGGCGCTAATTTAGCATTTTCCGTCCCGGCATTCAAAGATTTACACAGTGCCCAGCCCCTCATGGCGTTCGCCGCCATGACGATGGGCAGGGAAATGAAGACCCGCTGACGGTACTAAAAGTGTCCAGTTTATATTAAAATGCGCAGCTTTATTATTTAAGAGCCAGCGGAGCTTGTAATTTTATGGACTCTTCCCAAGAGCACACGTCCAACACAAAACTGATTTCCTGGGTTCGGGAGATAGAAAAGCTGTGCCAGCCCAGCGCAATCCATTGGTGTGATGGCTCTCAGGAAGAATATGACGAGCTGTGTCAACAACTGGTGGCACAGGGTACTTTCATCAAACTCAATGCAGAGAAACGTCCCGGTTGCTTTCTGAGCCGTTCGGATCCGCGCGACGTGGCGCGGGTGGAAGACCGCACCTATATCTGCAGCCAGGAAAAAGCGGATGCCGGTGCCACCAACAACTGGATGGCACCGGAGCAGATGCGCACCCACCTCAATGGGCTTTTCAGTGGCTGCATGAAGGGCCGTACTCTGTATGTGATTCCCTTCAGCATGGGGCCGCTGGGTTCCGATATCGCCCAGATCGGGGTGCAGCTTACCGATTCTCCCTATGTCGTTGTCTCCATGCGTATCATGGCCCGGATTGGGCAGAAGGTGCTGGACGTGCTGGGGAATGACGACTTCATCAAATGTCTGCATTCCATCGGTGCCCCTCTGGAACCCGGCCAGCAGGACGTGCCCTGGCCCTGTGACCCTGACAATCGTTACATCGTGCACTATCCTGAAAGTCGCGAAATTGCATCCTTTGGCTCCGGTTATGGCGGCAACGCCCTGCTGGGCAAGAAATGTGTGGCGCTGCGCATCGCCTCTGCCATGGCCAGAGATGAAGGCTGGCTGGCGGAACACATGCTGATCGTGGGCGTGGAGTCGCCGCAAGGCGAGAAGACCTATATCGCCGGTGCCTTCCCCAGCGCCTGCGGCAAGACCAATCTGGCCATGCTGATTCCACCCAAGGGTTACGAAGGCTGGAAGGTGTGGACAGTGGGTGATGACATCGCCTGGATCAAGCCCGGTGCCGATGGTCGCTTATATGCCATCAACCCGGAAGCCGGGTTCTTTGGCGTGGCTCCCGGCACCTCCATGAGTTCCAATCCCACCGCAATGAATACCATGACGAAAAACACCATTTTCACCAATGTCGCCCTCACCGATGATGGCGATGTCTGGTGGGAAGGCATGACCAGGGAAAAACCCACACACCTGACCGACTGGCGTGGCAATGACTGGACGCCGGCCAGCACGACGCCGGCGGCGCACCCGAATGCCAGGTTCACGGCGCCGGTCAGCCAGTGCCCCAGCGTGGACCCGCACTGGGAAAATCCGCAGGGGGTGCCCATCAGCGCCTTTATCTTCGGCGGTCGTCTCAGTACCACCTTTCCGCTGGTCTACCAGAGCCGGGACTGGGAACATGGCGTGTACATGGCGGCCACTCTTGGTTCCGAAGCCACCGCCGCAGCCGACAACCAGGCGGCCATCCGTCGTGACCCGATGGCCATGCTGCCTTTTTGCGGCTATAACATGGGTGACTACTGGGCGCATTGGCTGAGCATGAAGGACAAGGTCAAACACCTGCCGATGATCTTCCGCGTCAACTGGTTTCGCAGAGAGCCGGACGGCGCCTGGATGTGGCCTGGTTTCGGCCAGAACATGCGGGTGCTGGAATGGATAGTCAATCGCGTCAAAAACCGGGGAGAGGCCAGGGAATCGGTGTTTGGTGCAGTACCCGGCTATGCCGATATCAACTGGAACGGGCTTGCCTACGACGAGGCAACCTTCGACAGGCTGATGGCCATCGACAAGGCCAACAGCATCAGGGAATTTGAAGACCAGACCAGGCTTTTTACCAAAATAGGCAGCCAGCTGCCGAAAGAACTGGAAAAACAGCGCCAGACCATGTTGGCGCTGGTGCGAAGCTAAGAGCCTGTCAGGCTCACAGAGAAACTCGTCACTCCGGCGCAGGCCGGGGTGACGGAACGTAAAGTGGTGCTACAATCCTGCCCCTGAAGCTCCCTGACAATCCGGCGGACACAGCACAAGGAGAATACTCATGAAAGGGCTTGTTGCAGCACTCGCTTTCCTCATGGTTGTCGCTTCCCCCCTCTCGGCCCAGCCGGGCGGGCACTTCGAACGGGTCAAGGTCTATGGTCCGGCGCTGCTGGGCAATCTCGAAGGCGATGACCCGGTCCGGGACGTTTCTGTTTACCTGCCTCCCGGCTATCAGCAGAACACGGATAAACGCTATCCCGTTGTCTATCTGCTGCATGGCTATACCGATTCCGACGAGCGCTGGTTCGGGTTGCGCGGCGAGCATTTCGTCAACGTGCCACGGGCCATGGATGCCGCCTGGGCCGCAGGCGCGAAGGAAATGATCATCGTCATGCCCAATGCCTTTACCCGCTACCAGGGCAGCATGTACTCCAGTTCTGTGACCACCGGAGATTGGGAAGCCTACGTGGCCCGGGACCTGGTCACATATATCGACAATCACTACCGCACGCTGGTCAGGCGCGAGAGTCGGGGTATCGCCGGGCATTCCATGGGTGGCTATGGCGCGCTGCGCATCGGCATGAAATATCCCGGGGTCTTTGCCGCCTTGTATGCGATGAGTCCCTGCTGCATGGCCCCGAACATGCATCCGTCCATCGAGCAGATGACGACCGCCGCCCAGGTGCAGACACAGGGCCAGATTGACGCGGCGCCTTTTGGCATCAAGGCCATGCTGGCCTCGGCTGCGGCCTGGTCGCCGAATCCGATAAAGGGACCACTGTATTATGACCTGCCGGTCAAGGACGGCGAGGTACAGCCGGATATCGTCGCATTGTGGGCCGCCAATGCCCCTCTGGCCATGGTTCATCAGTATATTCCCGCGCTGAAAAGCTATCAGGCACTGCATCTCGATGCCGGGGATCAGGACGTGGGCATCAACGCCACGGTTCACGAACTGGATGGCATTCTCGACGCCTATGACATTCCCCATGTTGCCGAGGAGTACCCGGGCGACCATGTCAACCGCATCGAGGAACGACTCAGCAGCAAGCTGATGCCGATGTTTTCCAGCAGTCTGGTTTTTGAACAATGAGAGGAAAGCCCATGTCACGTACCGTCGCCGCTCTGCGGTTTTTCAGCGCCGCTTTGCTGCTGACAGGGGCGGCCGCTGCCGTGGCCCAGACCTCTACCCGTGATGGTGTCTACACCAGCCAGCAGGCAGTGGCCGGCGCCGATCTCTATACCCGCAGCTGTATCGAATGCCACGGTCTCACGCTGCGCGGGGAGGAAGCCGGTCCGGCCCTGGTCGGTCCCGGTTTCTGGAACAAGTGGGAAGGCCAGTCGCTGGCGGCTCTCTATCAGATCACCGCCACGACCATGCCGGTGAACAATCCCAATGGTTTTACACCGGAGCAATACGCCAGTGTCGTAGCTCTGATTCTGCAGCAGAATGGTCTGCCTGCTGCTGATGTGCCCCTTTCCGCAAGTGCCGCCGACCTGGTCGGCATTACCTTGCAACAAACAGAGGAACCGGTGCGGGTCGCCTCTCTGCAGAACGGTGCCAGCGTGGCACAGCGGGTGGTAAACGAGGAATGGCTGGGTTTTCACAATGACAGCAGGGCCACCCATTATTCGCCGCTGGATTTCATCAACAGGGACAACGTGCAGAACCTGGAAATCGCCTGGCGCTGGACTACCGCCAATTTCGGCCCGCAACCGGAGTTCAACTACGAGGCCACGCCCATCATGGCCGATGGCGTGCTCTACACTACCGCGGGCCGCCGCCGTGATGTGGTGGCAATCGATCCGGTCAGTGGCGAGAATCTCTGGATGTTCCGTTACGACGAAGGGGCCCGGCGCGGCCCCCGGATCAATTCCGGCCGTGGCGTGTCCCTGTGGCGGGATGCCGGTGAGACCCGCTTGATCGTCATCACGCCCGGCTACCAGATGATTTCCCTGGATGCCGACACGGGCCGCCCTGATCCGGAATTTGGCAACAAGGGCATCATCGACTTGCGCGTGGATCTCGAAGACCGGTTCCCGGTGGATATCGAAACCATCCCGGTGGGGTCCACGACACCCCCGACCATCGTCGGCGACGTCGTGGTCGTCGGCGCCACCTTCCCGTCCGGGGGCTCACCACGGTCGCCCAAGGCGGAGGCCGGCAATATCCGGGGCTATGATGTGCGCACGGGCAGCCTGCTGTGGAAATTCCATACCATCCCCCAGGCCGGCGAGTTCGGCGTGGAAAGCTGGCGCAACAACAGCTGGCAGTACACGGGCAGTGCGGGCTCCTGGAGCAGCATGGCGGCGGATCAGCAGCGTGGCATCGTCTATGTGCCGGTGGAAGCGGCCACCGGCGACATGTATGGCGGTCACCGCCCCGGCAACAACCTCTTTACCCAGAGCCTGGTGGCGCTGGACGCCAAAACCGGCAAACGTCTGTGGCATTTCCAGTTCGTGCATCATGATATGTGGGATTATGATCCCCCCACGGCGCCGGTACTGGCGGAGCTGGAGGTGGATGGCCGGGAAATTCCTGCGGCCATCCAGGTCACCAAGCAGGGCCTGATCTACACCTTCAATCGTGTCACCGGTGAACCGGTATGGCCGATTGAAGAGCGCCCGGTGCCTCAGTCCACGATTCCCGGTGAGTTTTCATCGCCGACCCAGCCCTTTCCAACCCGGCCGGCACCCTTCGAACGTCTGGGCATCAGCGATGCTGACCTGATCGACTTTACGCCGGAACTGAAGGCAGAAGCACAGAAAATTCTAATGCAGTACACCTATGGCCCGCTGTTCACACCGCCCAGTCTGGTCACCGACAGCAACCTGGCCACGATCTTCATGCCCGGTTTCGGCGGGGGCGCCAACTGGCAGGGCGTGGCCTTCGATCCCGAGACCAACATGCTCTATATCCCGTCCACCAGCCACCCGATGAAGGTGGGACTCGGCGCCAACCCCCGGGGAGATTTCGACTATGCCATGGTTTCCCGCGGCATCCCGATGGAAGGCCCCTTCGGGCTGCCCCTGATCAAACCGCCCTACGGGCGCATTACGGCCATCGACATGAACCAGGGCGAGCAGCGCTGGATGATGGCCAATGCCGACACGCCGGATGCGATCAAAAACCATCCGAAACTGCTTGGTGTGGACATTCCGGAACGTACCGGTACCGGCGACCGTGGCGGTCTGCTCCTTACCAGGACTCTGCTCTTTGCCGGTGAAGGTGCGGGCATGTACGGTGGTCAGACCGGTGGCGGCAGAATGTTTCGCGCCCATGACAAGGCCACGGGCGAGATCCTTGCCGAGCTCGAGCTGCCGGCCAAGCAGACCGGCCTTCCGATGACGTATGCGATCGATGGTGTGCAGTACATCGTGGTGCCGATAGGCGATGTCGGTTTTCCCGGCGAGCTGGTGGCGCTGCGGGTCAAACCCTGAGCGCTTGTTTTCGCGACTGGCCGTGCCAGCGTTTTCCGGTGGCGGGGTCCGCAGTCAGATCTTTGCGCCGCGCCAGCCGTAGAACAGGATATACAGATAGCACAAGCCGGGCAGTATGAAGCCCCAGCGAATGCCGGCCAGATCGGCCAGGGCTCCCTGGGCCACTGGTAATACGGCGCCGCCGACGATGGCCAGGCACAGGATGCCGGAGCCCTGGCCGCTACACTGGTGCAGCCCCCTGAGCGCCAGGCTGAAGATCGTGGGAAACATGATGGAGTTGAACAGACCCACCCCGATCAGGGCCCACATGGCCAGATGTCCCTGGCCGACGATGGCGATGCTCACCAGCCCCAGCGCCAACAACGCATGGTAGCCCAGCACCTGCCCGGCGTCGAAACGACGCATCAGCAAGGCCCCGACAAAGCGTCCCAGCATGGCGCCTCCCCAGTAATAGCTCACATAGGTGGCGGCCTGAGCCTGGGCCATGGCGGCGACATCCGCCTCGCCCAGAAAATTGATCAGGAAGCTGCCGATGCCCACTTCTGCACCGACATACACGAAGATGGCCACGGCCCCCAGCCGCAGGTGCGGATAGGACCAGGCGGAGAGGGTTTCAGTGGGCTTATGTTCAGAGCGCCTGGACTCGATATCCGGTACCGGCAGGCGGGCCCGGGCGAAAATCAGCGCCAGCACGATGAAGAGCAGCCCCAGATAGACATAGGGCATTTGTACCGTACGCGCCTGTTCCGCTACCGATACGGCACTGCCATCGTTGAGCAGTGCCGGTGCCACCGCGCCGAGAATGACGATGCCTCCCAGAAAGGGGGCTACCGCAGTGCCCAGGGAATTGAAGGCCTGGGTCAGGGTCAGGCGGCTGGCAGCCGTCGCCGGATCGCCCAGCGCCGTCACATAGGGGTTGGCGGAAACCTGCAGCACGGTGATGCCGGCAGCCAGAATGAACAGGGCGCCCAGAAACAAGGGGTAGGACAGCGCGCCTGCGGCGGGATAGAAGACCAGGCAGCCCAGTGCGGCCAGCAGCAGGCCGACAACGAGCCCTTTATGGTAACCCACCCGGGAGATCAGCCGACCTGCCGGAATCGACACGATGAAGTAAGCACCGAAGAAGCAGAACTGGACCAGCATGCTCTGTGTATAGTTCAGGGTGAAGGCATTGCGCAGATGGGGGATCAGGATGTCATTGAGGCTGGTCATGAAGCCCCACATGAAAAACAGCGAGCTCAGCAGCATCAGGGCCGGACGATGGTTGGGCTCAGGCAGGGCCTGTGCGTTCAGAACGGGTGGCATGGTTTGCGGTCTCGGTAGCGTCGGGTAAAGATTCTCATGGCGCGGGGTCGAGCACGGCACTCAGACGCAGTTCCCGTGAGGAAGCCCCGATCGTGAGGATGCCGGGCCCCGGCACCGTTTCCCAGGCGCTGTGCGCAGGGTTCCACCACTGGAAAGCGCGCGGTGCCACTTCAAGTGTCAGCCGCCGGGTTTCCCCGGCCGCCAGTGGCACCTTGACAAAGCCGACCAGTTTTTGCGGCACCAGCACCAGTGTTTGGGAGCCTGTCTGCGTCAGATAGAGCTGGGGAGTCTCCACCCCGGCCCGCTCACTGTCGTTGCGCAGCGTGAAGCTCACCCGAAGCCCCTGATCCGGGCTACTTTCCACATCAAGGTCCGAATATTCGAAACGGCTGTAGGACAGGCCGTGACCAAAGGGAAACAGGGGTTCGATATGCATTTCGTCATACCAGCGATAACCCACGAACAGACCTTCGGAATATTGCTGCCGATTGCCCACGCCGGGATATTGGATGGTGGCCGGTGTCGGCAGGTCCTGCTCACTGTGGGGAAAGGTCACGGGCAGCTTGCCGGAAGGATTTTCATGTCCGAGCAGCAATGCGGCGGTGGCCTTGCCGCCTTCCTGCCCCGGATACCACATCTGCAGGATGGCATCGGCGGCATCCGCCCAGGGCATGGTGACCGGCGCACCGACATTGAGCACGACGATCACCGGCCCCCGGGCGGAGGCCGTGACGGTCTCGATCAGTTCGTCCTGATAGCCCGGTAAGGCCAGCGAGCGCCGATCACCTCCCTCTGTGCCTTCGACATAGGCGAAGACCACGACGGCAGAGGCCGTTTGTGCCTGCGCCTGCACTTGCTCCAGGCCTGCCTTCTTTTGTTCCGGTGTGAGCCAGGACAGACGGATTTCCAGCTTCGCGTCCGGGTTCTGTGCTCGTGCCTCCACTCGCAGTTGATAAGAACGCCCGGCCACCAGTTCCCGGCTGGCACCGTCATTGCGCAGGCCATCACGGGTGGGTATCAGCGAGGCCTGGCTGAGCACCCCCTCATCACTGAAGGCCAGCATTTCATCGTCCAGGTAAAGCCGGCCACTGCCGCCCCGGGTCTGAATCTTCAGCTCATAGCTGCCGCTGGCGGGCACTTGCAGCTGACCGGTCCAGGTCCAGGCTTCGGCACCACTGAGTGCCTGCTCGCCGGTGAAAACGAGTTGGGCATCGCGCCGGGGTGCTGTCGTCGAGTCTGCCGGAGACCGTCCCTGATAGCGCAGCAGACCACTTTCCCCGGCCCAGGACAAGAAGCGGGCCGGAATGGCCTGGCCATCCAGTTCGACGCCGGGCAGGTAATGCAGGCCCTCGCCACCGCCCAGACGGCGCAGCTCGTCGAGACTGCTGTCACGGCGCAGGGGCAGAACCCGGGAACTGCCGCCGCCCCCGACCAGGGTATGGCTGGCGGTGGGACCGAGCACCAGCAGCTTGTCCAGTTGCTCCTCGCGCAGAGGCAAGGCTCGATCCCGGTTCTTCAGCAGCACGGCACCCTTGATGGCGCTTTCCAGTGCCACGGCAGCGTGGGCCTGTTCATCCATCTGTGGTTCCGGCAGTGCAGCATCGAGCAGGCCGAAGCGTTCCATCTGTACCAGGATGGGTCGCAATGCCTGGTCCACAGCGGACTCGGCTATGGCCCCACTGCGCACCGCCTGCAGCAGGGGCTCCTGAAAGTAGACCGGCTGGCTGTAGGCGGGAATCTCATAGCCCGGCATTTCCAGATTGAGCCCCTGGGTCAGGGCATTCAGCGAATGGACTGCCCACCAGTCCGTCATCACGAAGCCCTTGAAGCCATACTCCTGCCGGAGCACCGTATTGAGCAGGGCGTCGTTCTCACAGGCGAAGGTCGCATTGATGCTGTTATAGGCACACATGACGGCGGCGACTCCGGCCTTCACCGCCGCCTCGAAACCCGGCAGATAGATTTCCCGCAGGGTGCGCTCGTCGATAGTGGTATCCACGGCAAAACGATTGTCTTCCTGGTTGTTGGCAATGAAATGCTTGACAGTGGCCATCAGCCCCTGTTCCTGGATGCCCTTGATTTCCGCGCCCACCATCACGGCGGCCAGATGGGGGTCCTCGCCCAGGGTTTCGAAGTTCCTGCCGGCCTGCGGTACCCGGACGATGTTGACCATGGGTGAAAGCAGCACATTCTGGTGTCTGGCCAGACCCTCCCTACCGATGCTGGCGCCGTAGCGAAAGGCCAGGTCGGCGTCGAAACTGGCAGCCAGAGCAATGGGGGCGGGCAGCGCGGTGGCGGGGAGTCGGGTGCGAATACCGGCGGGGCCATCGGCCAGCCGCAAGGGTGGAATGTTCAGGCGGGGGACCCCCTGCACATAACCGGCGCCATTGAGGCCGAGTGCGGGATCCGGATCGGCGCGGCCGTGGAGCATGCCGATCTTCTCTTCCAGGGTCATGCGTGTCAGCAAGGCGTCCACGTCGGCGGCCCGGCTGTTCATTGTGAACAAGAAGAGCAAGAAGAGGGAAGCCAGCAGAACGCCGTTCTGAGGGCGGGAATTTTTCAGCAAACCATTCGTTTTCATCTTGCCCCCTGGAATTTTTGCTTTTGCGTATTGGCGCCATATTAGCGCCGTATTGGCGCAAAGGATAATGTATGAAGACAACGTTGTCATTTTTTTTGTTGTCCTCACTTTCCGGCAGTGCACGGGGCCTCAAGATGCTACACTGTCATTCGTTCATTGCGCAGGATTTGCGTGTGCCCATGTTCTCGCATGAGCCAAACAGGACATTGGAAATATGCAGATCAACCCTCAAAAAGTCACCATCCATGACGTGGCCGCCAAAGCGGGGGTATCCATCAAAACCGTCTCCAGAGTGGTCAACAAGGAGGGCAGCATCCGCCCGGAGACCCGGGATCGGGTCACGGCAGCCATTCATGCACTCAACTACATACCCAACCTGTCGGCGCGCGGCCTGGCCGGCAGTCATTCTTTTCTGATCGGCTTGTTGTATGACAATCCCAGCGCCAACTACATCATCGATGTGCAGGGAGGCGCACTGGCGGCCTGCCGTCAGGAAGGTTTCGACCTGCTGATTCATCCCTGTACCATGGCAAGCCCCCGTTTATGCGAGGAAATTCTCCGCCTGGTCAGACTCAACCGGCTTGGTGGGCTGATTCTCACTCCCCCCCTGTCCGACTGGCCGCCCCTGCTTGCGGCACTGACGCAGCAGGGAGTCCCTTTTGCGCGGATAGCCCCCAGCGCACACGATCAGAGCTCGCCCTGTGTGTTCTGCAACGATCAACAGGCCGCCTGTGAGCTTACCCGCCATTTGCTGTCGCTGGGACATCGGCGCATTGCGTTCATCAAGGGGCATCCCGATCACAGCGCCAGTGAGCAGCGGCTATTGGGCTACCGGAAGGCGCTGGCAGAGGTTGGCCTGATGGCCGACGCCAGTCTTGAAGTACAGGGATATTTTGATTTCGACTCTGGCCGTCTGGCGGCGCAGCAACTGTTGGCCATGCCCTTGCCGCCGACGGCGATTTTTGCCAGTAATGATGACATGGCCACGGGGGTGATTTTTGCAGCTCATGAGCAGGGGCTGGACATCCCCGCCAAGTTGTCGGTCGCGGGCTTTGATGACACGCCGCTTGCCAGACAGATATGGCCGACCCTGACGACTGTCAGGCAGCCGATTCATGACATGGCTGAACGTGCGGCCCTGTTGTTGATCGAACAGTTGCGCAGTTCCCGACAACCCTGGCAACAACATCCTCTCCAGTGCCTTGTGCAGATCCGCAAGTCTACCGGACCGGTGCCGCGCTGATCAGTTCCTGGCGCTGCCTGTCATTTGAACAGCATGGGCGTGAACTCATGCAGGTATTCCCGCCAGTTGGTCCAGGTGTGTCCACCCTCAGAGAGTTTGAAACCGGGGTGAAAACCGTGCTTCTCGAACATCTCCCTGCTGGCCCGGGAGGTAGCCAGCAGAAAATCGTCCTCACCAATGGCGAACCAGAATGTTTTCAGGCCCGGTTTTAACGTCTCATCGTCCAGTACGCTGCGTCGGGCGGCTTCCCAGCCGTCGTTTTGGGTGATGCTGAAAACCCCTGAACTGAAAACGCCGATATAGCCATATTCCGCCAGATCGTTGAAGGCGATTTCCAGGCTGTGTCCACCGCCCATCGACAGGCCGGCAATGGCTGTTTTGTCGCGGGTCGTGGCCACCGGATAACGCTGTTCGATGAAGGGTTTGATATCTTCTCTGAATTCCCGGGCAAAGAGCTCGATGGGCAAGTCGGAGACGCCTGAAACATAAGGCCCGGTATGCCCGGCCGGCATCACCACGATCATCGGTACGGCTTCTTGCCGGGCAATGAGATTGTCCAAAATGAAGCCGGCTCTGCCAACGCTGCTCCAGGAGTCATCACTGTCCATGGCGCCATGAAGCAGATACAGCACCGGGTAGTGTTGTCCGGCGGACTCAAAATCGGGTGGGGTGTAGACATGCAGGCGCCGGGAGCGGTCCAGAACCTTGGAATGATAATAAACTTCTGCGACGGCACCGTGACTGATGCTCTTGTCGTCCATGAAACCGGCACCGGGAACATGAAACAGGCTCCAGGGGTTGTCATTGGAACGACTGATCTGCGGGTTCACCGGATCCATCACCGGCACCCCGTCGACGTTGAAGGTATAGCGGTAAGAGCCGGGTGCCATGGGGCCAAGACTGATTTCCCAGATGCCGTCCGGCTTGCGTGTCATGTCCAGCATCTGACCAAAGGGAATTTGTGGCATATCACCGCTGCTGGCCAGCTTCACGGACTGGGCCAGCGGCGCTCTGAGCCTGAAGCTCACCTTGCCGTCTGCGCCGAATTCAGGTGAAAGCACCCGGTCGGGACCAGGGAACTGGGCATGAGCGGCAGCGCTGAAGAGCAGCAGGATCAGGGTACACAGGCATGATGCGGAAGCAGGTGGGACAGTTCGACGGATCCTGCGCATAACATTCGTCATAGCGGACTCCTGGCATGAGGGGTGATCTGTGGACACAACACTAGTTCAGCATTGACAACGCTGTCAACTCTTCTTTCCACACACTTTTTGCCGTACTCTTCTTGTCGTAATGGGACATGAGCTTATTGTTCACGCCTGAATTGCTGGGGTGAGCAGGCCGTACGGTGCTTGAAGAAGCGGGTAAAGTAGGCCGGATCACTGAATCCAAGCGCATAGGCGATCTCGGTGATCTGCATGCCGGTATAGACCAGCAGGCGCTTTGCTTCCAGCAGCAGCCGCTGATGCACCAACTGCTGGGCGCTCATGCCCGCTTCCCGGCGGCAGGTGTTATTCAACTGCGTGCTGGAAATGCCCAGTAGCCCGGCATAGAAGGAAACCGGCTGGTGTTCATGAAAGTGTTCGCCAATCAGCTGATTGAAGCGGTAGTAGCGGCGCTGGCCCCGGTCGAAAGCCGGCCGGTTCGGATGCCGTTCGACATATTTTGCCAGCAATAACAGCAGCAGACTGATGGTGGCGGTCAACAGGGGCAGCCGCATGCTGTGATGGTTGCGGTATTCCTGCTCGCAGCGGCGAAACAGACTGTCGAACAGTGCGGTGTCCACCTCTTTCCCCGGTATCAGCACTGGCATTTCAAGCAGGGATGCCGCTTCCGGGGCGGCGGCAAAAATCTGGTTGACGAAATGGACCGGCAAGGTCAGCACATGACCTTCGACATTGGGCTGGAAGTGAAAGCCATGCACGACCATAGGAGGAATCATCATGACAAGCGGTGCATGCAAGGTCTCGACCCGGGTATCCAAGGTCAGCACTGCGCTGCCGCGGGCCAGGTACAGGACCTGCAACAAGTTGTCATGGCGGTGCGCGGTGATTTCCCAATTATGCAAGATGCTGCGTTTTGCGATACTTTCGTAATGAAAGGGTTCAGGCGCAGACCAGGGTTTGTTCTCGCCATAGAGCTTGTAATTCGGTACGTTGACTTGAGACATTATTGATGCAGTACGACAAAATCAGGCTGGGGTTCAAGCTTATAACAATTGTCCAAAAGTACAAGTTTTTGTTGGCTGGGGTGCAAGCGGCACGGCTCTTCGGAGACTATATTGAAGCCACATTCAGCAAAGCAAGGCGATCATTATGCGTACTCAGGTAGCGATTATCGGTGGTGGACCTTCAGGCCTGTGTCTGGCCAGATTATTGAGTCTGAAAGGCATTCAAAGCGTTCTGCTGGAACGGCAGACCCGGGACTATGTGGAGTCACGCATCCGTGCGGGCGTACTCGAACAGGGCATGCAGGACATCCTGCGCCGGGCGCGGGTCAATGATCGCATGGATCGTGAGGGCCTGCTGCATGATGGTTTCCAGATAGCCTTCGATGGCCGCCTGGAACGGGTCGATCTGGCCTATCACACGGGTGGCAGGCAGGTCATGGTGTATGGCCAGACCGAACTGACCAGAGACCTGTATGATGCGGTGCTGCAAGACGAAAACATCAGCGTTTACTTTGAAGCCGGGGAGGTCGCGCCGACGGGTTATCTGGATAAAAAACCGCTCGTTTCTTTTGTGACAAAAGACGGCGAGGCGCATGAATTGCATTGCGACTTCATCGCCGGTTGCGACGGCTATCACGGGCCATCGAGGGCCAGTGTCCCCCGGGACATGATTACCGAATACGAGCGGGTCTATCCCTTTGGCTGGCTCGGCGTTCTGTCCGAAACCCCGCCGGTCAGCGAGGAGTTGATCTATGCCAACCATCAGCGCGGTTTTGCCCTGTGTTCCATGCGCTCGCATACGCGCAGCCGCTATTACATTCAATGCTCGCTGGAAGACAAGCTTGAACAATGGTCGGATACGGCCTTCTGGGATGAATTGCGGCGGCGCTTGCCGGCAGCCAATGCAGAAGCCTTGATAACCGGGCCATCCATTGAAAAAAGCATCGCCCCGCTGCGGAGCTTTGTCGCGGAACCCCTGCGCTTCGGCAGCCTGTTTCTGGTCGGTGATGCGGGGCATATCGTTCCCCCGACTGGCGCCAAGGGCCTCAATTTGGCGGCGTCAGACATGTATTATCTGGCGACGGCGTTGATTGCTTATTACCAGGACAAGCGCAGCGATCTGCTCGACCGGTATTCCGAAGCCGCGCTGCACCGGGTCTGGATGGCCGTCAGATTTTCCTGGTGGTTTACCGAGATCACCCACCACTTCGGCGACGATCCCATCAAGCACAAGATTCAGCTGACCGAACTGGACTACCTGATGTCATCCCATGCCGGCTTGACCACCATCGCCGAGAACTACGTGGGCTTGCCCTTCGATTCTTCATTTCGATGAGCGTTCCTCTTAACCATGTTTTGAAAATGTGATACTGATCCATTTTCCCGGTTCTTGGACGTCCCGGGATATGGACCCGGGTGGGGATGAGGGGTATCCTGCCGACAGGGCATGGTCATAGAAGGATAGAGGATGCTGCGCGAAACTCTTCTGCATATCACCGAACGTCTTGCCAGGGTCGGGGGTTGGATAGTCCGCTATGATGAGGAGCATTCGGTTTTCTGGACGCCGGGGGTCTTTGCCATCTACGAACTCGATGGTGATACACCGGCCCCCTTCGACGCCATCCTCGCCTGCACGCTCCCGGCCTACCGGGAAATGGCCAGGGATTTGTTGCAGAAATGCCAAACGATCGGTGAACCCTGCGATTTCGAGATGGAAATCGAAACCTTCAAGGGCAGCCACAAATGGGTTCGGGTCGTCGCCGATCCCTACCTGGATGAAGCGGGCAGGGTCATCAGGATGGCTGGCGCGATCCAGGATATTAGCCAGCAGAAACAGCAGGAGCATGAGCAACGACTGTTGAGCCAGCGCCTGTTCAACACCTTCGAGAGCATGACGGATGCCTTCTACCTGATAGGCAATGACTGGCGGCTGCTCTATGTCAATGAAGCCGCTGGTCATCTGATCGGCAGAAACCGCAAGGAGGGTATCGGCACGATCATCTGGGAGGAATTTCCCAACCTGGTCGACACCCCCCTGTACGAGGGCTTTCACCGGGCCGTCAGGGATCAAACCCCCTTTCACACGGAATACTATTCGGAGGGGATGAAAAACTGGATAGAACTCGATGCCTACCCCTCACCTGAAGGCCTGGCGGTGTATTTTCATACCATCACCGAACAGAAGAAAATGGAAGAGCGTCTGTTGCAGGCCCAGCGCCTGGAATCCGTCGGCAAGCTCACCGGGCACGTTGCCCATGATTTCAACAACCTGCTGACGGTCATTCTGGGCAATACGGAGTTGCTCCATGAAGTGGACCCCGGCAATCCCCGCATTGAAAAAATTGCAATGCTGATTTCCAAGGCCGCTCTCCGGGGTGGCGACCTGACCCGCCGCTTGCTGGCCTTTGCCAGGCAACAATCCCTGGAACCTGATTCTGTCAATATCAACCGGATGGTTGAAAACATGCATGAATTGATGGCCAGGACCCTGGGTGTGGATATCGTCATCAAGGTGCACACTGCCCAGGACCTGCAGCCTGCACTGGTGGACCTTCACCAGCTTGAAGGCGCCCTGCTGAATCTGTGCCTGAATGCCCGTGATGCCATGCCGGACGGGGGCACGCTCACCATCGAAACGGCCAATGCCCATCTCGATCGGAATTATGTCAGTCAGCATGGGGATGTTTCCCCGGGAGATTATGTGGTTCTCAGTGTCACCGATACCGGCTCTGGTATCGAACCTGAGCATCTCAAGCAGGTATTTGAACCCTTTTTCACGACCAAGGCAGGCAAGGGCACCGGTCTGGGCCTGAGCTCGGTCTTTGGTTTTGTGAAGCAGTCCAATGGCCATATCGCCATTTATTCGGAAGTGGGACAGGGTACCAGTGTAAAAATCTACTTGCCGGTTTCGACGCTGGCTGAAGATCAGCCATCTCAACAGGCGAGGAAAACACACGGCGGCAATGAGACCGTTCTGCTGGTCGAAGATGACGAACTGGTTCGCAATGTTGCCGGGAATATGCTGTCCTTGCTGGGCTACACGGTTACATCGCTGGCGGATGGTGCGTCGGCCCTGGCGTTTCTGGAGAGCGGGGAGGCCATTGATCTGCTGTTCACCGATGTCCTGATGCCGGGTATGAACGGCGGTGAACTGGTGCGGCAGGCCAGAATTCTGAGACCCGGATTGAAAGTTCTGTTTACTTCCGGGTTTACTGAAAATACCATTGCGACCAATGCCCGGCCGGACGATGGCCTGCATTTTTTGCTCAAGCCTTATTCATTGCAGGAACTGTCCAGAAAGGTACGGGAAGCGCTTGACAGGGGATAGGCATCGGATTTTCAGAGGCAGCCGCCGGCTGCCATCATCGACTTGGATTCAGAGCTTCCCTGGAAGTTCTCGGGGAGAAAAAATGACAGTGGATATGCTACGAAAATTGTTGGTGCTGACAAGCCTGCTCGGGATTTTTTTTGCAGACAGCATCGCTACGGTAAACGCGGCTGACGACGCGCTGGTGATCAGAAAGCAGGGCCGCAACTGCGGTGAAGATCCCAACTGCATCAACCGTCTTCACCATGAGCTGCCCATGACGCTTCATGCCCGTCCCGGTCAGACCATCGTTTTCGAGACCCGCAACACCACCGATTTTCCTCTCGATCCGGCGCTGAATACGACGGATCCGCGCAGCGCTGCCGCGCCTGGCAGTACCGTGCATCCGCTGACCGGACCGGTCTATATAGAGGGTGCCAGGGCCGGCGATACACTGGCGGTGAGCATTCTTGACGTACTTCCTGGGGATTACGGCGTGACCTTGATTTTACCTCTGGGAATGCTGGCCGATCTGTTTCCGGCGCAGCGCTATCAGCTTACCTGGACGCTGGGAGAACGGTGGGCCACGTCCGCCGCCCTGCCGGGTATCCGCATTCCCAGGGCAGGTTTCCCCGGGATAGTGACGGTGCTGCCGGATGCCAGTCTGACCCGCGGCATTCTCGAGCGTGAACGAAAGCTGGCGGAGGCCGGTGCTCAGGTATCCCTGCCGGAACCCGCCAATGCCTATCCGGATGCCTTGTGTGGCCCGGCAGGCAGCAAGCGCGACGAGTGCCTGAGAACTGCGCCGCCCCGGGAGCACGGTGGCAATTTCGATATTCGTTATCTGGGTGCGGGCGCGACTCTTTACCTGCCTTGCCGGGTCGATGGCTGTGGTTTGGCCATCGGTGATGTCCATTATGCCCAGGGTGATGGTGAAGTCTCCGGCACCGCCATCGAAATGGACGCGAACGTGGTCGTCAGAACGGAAATCGTGCGTGACCGCCGTCTTCGTCATGGCGCCCACTACGAGGGCGACGCCAGTCTGCTGGCTATTCCGTCGAGCCGTTTCTATGCCACGACCGGCTTTCCCATCAAGGCCGGGGGGGAGGTGCCCGCAGACCTGCGCTACCTGGAATCGGCAAAGATTGCCGGACTGGAGAACCTGTCCAAGGATATTGGACTGGCTGCCCACAATGCCCTGAGCGAAATGCTGGACTACCTGGTGGAACAGAAAGGACTGACCCGGGAACAGGCCTATATCGTGATGAGCGTCGCCGTGGACCTGCGCATAGGTCAGGTGGTGGATGCCCCGAACGTGGTGGTATCAGCCATTCTGCCGTTGGATATCTTTGTTGCGGAAGCGCCCTGATCAAAACTCACCATTGTGCGCGGCACGTGCGCGTTCCTTGCGGTCTTCCTCTTCCTGTTTGGCGTGTTCGATGATGCGCATCATCGTGGCGATATCGGCTTCCACATTGCTTTGGGCAAATTCGCCGGTGAGCTTTACCTCGGGGTGCAGGCGGCCGTGTTCGTACAAGTCCCAGATTTCCTCGGCATAGTGGGTGACCAGCAGGCTGCGATCGAATTGACCGAAATAGGCCGTCATATTATTGACGTCACGTTCAAACATTGCCTTGGCGCTGTTGTTGCTTGCGGCGTTGACGGCCTGGGGCAGGTCGATCACCACCGGACCGTCGGCATCCACCAGCACGTTGAAGGAAGACAGGTCGCCGTGAATCAGGCCCGCGCACAACATGCGCACGATTTCCATCATCATGCGGCCGTGAAAATCCCTGGCGGTTTCGGCATCGAGGACGACATCATCCAGGCGTGGCGCAGGGCTGCCCTCGTCATCGACGATCAGGTCCATCAGCAGCACACCGTCGACGAAACCATGGGGGGTGGGCACTCTTACCCCGGCAGCAGAGAGCCGGTATAGCGCCTCCACTTCGGCGTTGAGCCAGGCATCCTCCTGTTCCTTCTGGCCATAACGCGTGCTCTTGGCCATGGCGCGGGCCCTACGGGTATTGCGGACCGTACGCCCCTCCTGGTACTGCACGGCCTGTTTGAAACTGCGTTTACTGGCTTCCTTGTAGATTTTGGCGCAGCGGATCACCGTGCCGCAGCGCACCACAAAAACCTGGGCCTCCTTGCCACTCATCAACTGGAACAGCACCTCACCGATCAGGCCGTCATCGAGCAGGCTTTGCAAGCGTTTGGGTGTTTTCATTCATCCTCGGAAGACAGGGCGGCCATTGGCGGCATAATAACACTTCTGCCGCCCGTCGAAGTGTCCTGAAGAGTTTTCCGACGGATCAATTCACGACATTCATGATGTAATGACTGTCCATGTATTCGCGCAGGGCATAGATCAGCCCGTCCTTGATATCGACACCCCAACAATAATTGTTGTCGTATGCGCGACCATTGCGAAACGTGCCGAAGGCACGGGTTTCGGCATGAACCTGATTGCCCTTGGCAAACAGCACCTTGATGTCGATTTTCGGATCACCGGGGACAAACATATCCCGCACCGGCGCCAGAAACTCATCGATGATGTGGTCCCGACCGGGATGTGGTCCGGCCCCGGGAACATCCTTGGGCATGGCCGTCCAGCAGGCATCCCGGTGCAGCAGGACGCGGACCTTTTCCAGATCGCCGGTGCTCAGGGTATCGAAAAAAGTTCTGACCAGTTGTTCGTTCTTCTCTTCTATGGGCATGTCGATGGACATGGTTTGTGCCTCCTTCCAGACCTGTTATGCTTGCTGTCGGCAGTGTATTATCTGAGGGCCCGATAGGGAACCTCCAATAACAACAAATAATCCTGATGACCTGCTGATGCAGGGGTAGCAGGGAGGATTCATACCGACATGAACAGCAGTTATGACGTCATTACCATCGGTTCCGGGCACAATGGTCTGGTGGCAGCAGCCTACCTGGCGAAGGCCGGCAAAAAGGTCCTGGTCCTGGAACGCAATGACTGGATTGGTGGCGGCGTCGTCACCCGGGAGTTGACACTGCCCGGGTTCAGACACGATCAGCACAGCATGGCCCATATTTTCATTCAGGCCAACCCGCTGCTGGTCAATGATGAACTTGGCCTGCTGGGCAAATATGGCCTGAAGTACCTGCATCCTGAAATACCCATGATCTCGGTGTTCCCCGATGGGCAAACCCTGGCACTGTATTGTGACCGGGAAAGGAACTACCAGGAAATCGCCCGCTTTTCGCCGGCGGATGCCGAGCGTTACCGCGCCTTCTCCGAGCGCGGAGCGGCCTATCTCCCGGCCTTGACCGGCACTCTGTATTCGCCACCGGCACCGATCGGGGCCATGTACGCGATGATGGATCAGAGCCGGGAAGGGCGCGAAATCATGCAGGTCATGCAGAGAAGCGCCTACGATATTGTCATGGAGTCCTTTGAGGATGAGCGGGTGCGTCTGCATTTTCTGCGCATGGTCAGTGAAAACCTGACCGGGCCGGAAGAAAAGGGCACGGGCATTGGCCTGTTCATGTTTCTGGCCTTTCTGGAAAAGTATGGCATCGGGGTGGCCGAAGGCGGCAGCGGCAAACTGTCCGAAGCCCTGGTCGCCTGTATCGAGGACCATGGTGGCGAGGTGGAAACCGGTGTTGCGGTCGCCAAAGTGCTGGTCAAGGCCGGGCGTGCCAGTGGTGTCCGCTGTGAGGATGGCCGGGAGCTTGTGGCCAGGGATGCGGTGATTGGCGCCATTCATCCGCATCTGCTGCCGAAATTTGTCGAGGGGCTCGACCCCTTTGTGGCGAGCACTGCGGAACGGGTCGAATTGTCCGCCAACTGTGTGTTCACCATTCACGCCGCGCTCGATGAACCCCTGCGCTTCAAGGCGGGCGAGCATGTCGGCAAGGCCATGATGATCGAGTTGCTGCCGCCGGATATTGCCACGCTGCGCGGCCATTTCGATGACCTGCGTTACGGCCGCCTGCCGAGTCATTCGCTGATCGGTCTCGGCTCTGTCTCCAATATCGATCCCAGCCGGGCACCGGCCGGCAAGGCCACCATGCATGCCTGGGACTATGTGCCCTATGAGCATCCCGATGGTGGGGCACAGGCCTGGGCCTCGCACAAGCAGGCCTTTGCCGAGAGCATGCTCAGCAAAATGCAGGCCTACATTCCCAATCTCGATGCCGATATGATCCTGGCCATGCACTGCGACAGCCCGGTGGATATGGAGCGCACCTCGGCCAGTTTCCGGCGCGGTGATATCCACGGCGTGGCACCCTATCTGTACCAGTTTGGTGCGCACCGGCCAACGCCGGAACTGGGCAACAACACGGTCCCGGGAGTCGAACGCCTCTACCTGGTCGGTCCCTTTCAGCATCCCGGCGGTGGCGTGTTTGGTGCCGGGCGAGGTACCGCCATCAGGATGTTTGACGACATGGACATGAATTTTGACGCCGTCATTGCCTGAGAGCCTGACATTGATTCCGGAAGTAAAATCATGAAGCTGTATTCACAGGATGGTAGTGAACTGATGGACGTGAGTGCCATCGAGCGGGATGGCAACCGGCTGGTCATCAAGGGCAAAATCTTCAAGTCCATGCCGATGTCGGCACGCCTGGCGCCGGAAGATGCCCGCCAGGGTCTCAAGCTGCTCAATTTCAGAACGATAATTTTCTTGCTGGGTTTTCTGTTTCGCAGGTCCGGGAAAACCGGAAAAGCTGGAAAATAAGCCGGTGGATCTGCCCCAGCACATGGAAAATTTTCTGCAGTCGCTGGTGGCAGGCTTGTTGATGGGCTCGCTGTACGGCCTGATGTGCGTGGGCCTGACGCTCATTTTCGGTGTGATGCGGGTCATCAACTTTGCCCAGGGCGAATTCATGATGCTGGGCATGTATTTCACTTATTTTGCTTTTACGATGCTGGCTTCCCAGGGGCTGGCGGGGGGGCTGTATTGGCCCTTTGTGCTGGCACTGCTGGCCGGACCGCTGCTCTTTGGTTTTGGCAGCCTGTTGCACGGGATTCTGATCAGCCGGGTGACCGGTCACCAGAGTCGCCAGCTGGAGGCCGGTGGACATTATGCGCAACTGGTGCTGACCCTGGGGCTGGCGCTGGTGCTGCAAAACGGCGGCCTGTTTTTATTCGGCTCGATGCCGGTGTCGGTCAGTACCCCGCTGTCCTACAGCGCCTGGGAGCTGGGCCCCCTGTATGGCGACAGAATCAGTCTGTTCATCAACCAGGCGCAGACCATCTCGGCTTTGCTGGCCGTGGCCGTGGTACTTGGCTTTGGTCTGCTGATGAAAAAATCGCTGCTGGGCAAAGCACTGCGGGCGGCGGCCGACAATCCCGATGCCGCCACCTACATGGGCATAGATGTCGACAGGGCCCATCGCATCGCCTTTGGTTTCGGCGTGGGGATTACCGCAATCGGTGGTGGCTTGCTGGCCTCCAATGCGCCTTTTCAGCCTTATATCGGCACGGAATTCGTCATCATCATGTACGCGGGTGTGGTGCTGGGTGGGCTGGGCAGTATCCGCGGCGCCTTTCTCGGTGGCCTGAGCATAGGTATTCTGCAGCAGGTTTCGGCGTCCGTACTGCCGAACCAGTTGCAGAATGCGGTCATCTTCGTTTGCTTTCTGCTTGTGATACTGCTCAGGCCCGAGGGCTTTTTCGGCATCAGAGGCAGGACGGCCTGATGGCGAATAGCACGATGAATCGCCAAGCACGCCCCGAGGTCCTTTATGCTGAAAGTAGCCATGAAGCGTAAAAGCGACCTGCCAGCCATCGCCGTCTTTTGCCTGCTCTATGGCATTCTGGCATTATTGGTTGAAAATTCCTACTACCAGCTGATCATGACCATCGTGCCGATCTGGGCGGTGCTGGGGCTGTCGTGGAACCTGCTCAGTGGTTACAGCGGTCTGATTTCATTTGGCCATGCGGCTTTTTTCGGCCTGGGCGCCTACCTGGTCGCACTCCTGCTGGGTAACTGGAATATCAGTCCCTGGCTGAGTATTCCGCTGGCCGGTTTGGCTGGCGGTCTGGCGGGCCTGCTGGTCGGGCTGCCGACCTTTAGGCTCCGGGGGCATTATTTTGCGCTGGCCATGCTGGCCTATCCCCTGGCCCTGCTTTATGTTTTTGAATGGCTGGGCTATCAGGAAGTGGCATTGCCGATGAAACGCGAAGATCCTGCGCTGTACATGCAATTTGGCAATCAGCAGATCTATATTTTTCTGGCCTTGTTGTTGCTGCTGCTGGCCTTGCTGGTGACATCCAGACTGGCGGCTTCCCGCTTTGGTGTCGCGCTGCTGGCCATCAAGCAGGATGAGGATGCTGCCGAAGCCGCCGGCATCGACACCCTGAAATGGAAGCTCATCGCCATCACCATCAGTGCGGCCCTGGCGGGCGCGGCGGGTGGCTTCTATGCCGTGGTTCTGCTGGTGGTCACACCGCTGGCAGTGTTCGGTATGCTGGTTTCTGCCCAGGCCCTGATCATGGCCATGTTCGGGGGGGTGGGCACGCTGTGGGGGCCGGTGCTGGGGGCCTTTGTGCTGGTGCCCCTGAGTGAACTGCTGCATGCCCGCTACGCGGCGGATTTTCCCGGTATCCAGGGCATCATCTATGGCCTGGCGATCATTGCCGTGATTCTGTTTGCCCCGGAAGGCATCATCTGGAAAATCCGGAGTCTACTGCGGCCGGGGCAGATCCGGGTGCTGGGCAGTACGGCCAGCAGAGCGGACCTGAGTGCCGCTGCCAGCCTGCTGCACGTCGACAGCGCCGGGCAGGCCGACAGCCAGATCATTTTGCAGGTGAAGACCTTATCCCGTGCCTTTGGCGGCCTGCAGGCCATCGATGGCCTGAGCTTCGAGGTCAGGCAAGGCGAGTTGCTGGGCATCATCGGACCGAACGGTGCCGGTAAAACCACGCTGTTCAACCTCCTCAACGGTTTTATCGCGCCCGATGCCGGCGACATCGTATTCAGGGGACAGTCGCTGCGCAAGCTGCGCCCCAACCGGATTTGCCGTCTGGGTATCGCCAGGACCTTTCAGGTGGCCAGGCCCTTTCCCCATCTTTCGGTCTTCGATAATGTGGTCATCGGCGCCTATGGCACGAGCCCTGATGATGCCGAGGCCGGGCGGCGGGCATCTGCCGCGATCAAGCTGGTGGAATTGCAGGATCATCTGGACACCCCGGCGGCCAGGCTGAGTAACCGGCAATTGCGACTGATGGAACTGGCCAGGGCCCTGGCCAGCGCGCCAGGCCTGATTCTGGTCGATGAAATCCTGGCCGGCCTGGACAGCGAAGCCATGCAGACAGTGCTCAGGATCCTGCGCAAGGTGACGGCCCTGGGCATTACCATCATCATCATAGAACACAGCATGCAGGCCATGGTGCAGCTGGTTGAGCGTTTCATCGTGCTGGATCATGGAGCTTTGCTGGCACAGGGGACACCCACGGAAATCGTCAGAGATCCACGGGTCATTGCAGCCTATCTGGGCAAGAAATGGTTGGAACATGACAACTGAGCCGCTTTTGTCATTGCACGATATCAGCGCAGGCTATGGTGGTGTGGATGCCCTGCAGGATGTGTCACTGAGCTTGCAGCAGGGAGAGTTCATTGCCATTGTCGGACCCAATGGCGCGGGCAAGACCACGCTGTTCAAAACCATTTCCGGCATCCTCACGCCGTCGGCAGGCCGGATCCGCTTCAAGGATCAGGATCTGCTGGCCATTCCCGCCGCCCGGCGTGCGCATCTGGGCCTTGCCCATGTCCCGGAAGGTCGTCAGGTGTTCCCCTCCCTGACTATTTACGAAAATCTGGAGCTGGGGGCCTATAACCGTCTGGCACGGGAAAAGTGGGCAGAGAACCTGGAAAAAATCTTCAGTTGGT
>JAVVEZ010000101.1:0-10962 GCA_032250895.1 Pseudomonadales bacterium
GCCTGATGAGCCTGATGAGCCTGATGAGCCTGATGAGCCTGATGAGCCTGATGAGTCTGATGAGTCTGATGAGCCGGATGAGTCTGATGAATCCGAGACTGTAGCGCTCGAGGGCAAGTCTGCTGCTGCCACGACATCAGCGTCCGAGAAAGCGGCCATCCGTTCCTATCTTTCCGGCATCCGGGACAGTGATGCCCTTGGCAGCCTCAGTCCCGAGCAAAAATCTGCCCTGAACCTGAGTTCGGTTGAACTGCTGAGCAACAAAGCAGGCCCTCAGCGCCTGAAAACCGCAGCACTGTTGCTCGCCTTGCTGCTGCTGACGCTGAGTCTCGCGGCCCAGTATCTCTGGTATAACCTGGATACCCTGGGCAAGGATGAACGTTACCGCCCTCTGCTGATGAGCCTGTGCCAATACCTGCCCTGTCAGCTTCCCATGCTGTCCGATCTGGCTGCCATCGAGACGGCGGAACTCGTCGTGCGTTCCCATCCCACTGTGCCCGAGGCGCTCTTGATTGATTTCGTCTTCAGCAACCAGGCCACCTTCGAGCAGGCCTTTCCACTGGTGGAGCTCAGTTTTACCGACCTCAACGGCCGCCTGCTGGCCAATCGCCGCTTCAGTCCCAGCGAGTACCTGCCACCGGAACTGCAGCACTTCACCCACATGCCGGTCAACACGCCGATACACATCACGCTGGAAATAGTGGATCCGGGAGCTGAGGCAATCAATTACACGCTGACCTATCGCCTTGCTGCCAGTGGTACGTGATCCATCAGAGGCTCCCCGGAATAGCCGCACTCATCTGGCCGGAAACAGTGGCGCCCTCAGTTGGAAGCCTGCCCGGTTCTCTGCGTTTTCCTCCCACTTTTCAGGTTTTTTTATCTCAAATTCAGTAAATCGGAACACGCAGGGCATGGGGATGCAGATCCTCCTGGCGCCAGGCAAGTCGCCGGTGAACTGGCGGTTCAAATAACGCAGCGTTTCATCATTCAGATCATGGCGAGTCCTTGCGAGTTCTCCGACAAGATCGTTCTGCCCGGTCAGGGGTTTCAGCGCAGCATTGGCCTGTTCAAACTGGCGTTTGAGGGGAGAATGGTAAAGGTCCGGCTGCATGTCGGTGAACAACTGCCTGATGCTTTCACGCTCTTCCCAGGCAGATGTAAAATCAGCAGTATCACCATCTTCACAGTCGCGCTTACCACTTTCATTACGTTGGCGCATACAGTCTTCTACCCATTGGCGGTTCAGGTCATTGCGATAGCTCGTCATGAAACTGTTGATGGAATCACGCAGTGTTGTGGACGGGATGCTTTCGCTCTCCCCTTCACCCCGGCTTTGTTCCCTTATCCCGGTGATTGTCTCTCCCCCTCCTGACCCGGTTTCGGGGTCAGAGAGCGGGGCAGGCTCAGGGGGCGCTTCTGAAGGGGGGATATCTATCGATGCGGTATCATCAGGAGCAGGCTCAGGTAAAGGTGCGTCAGACTCCTGGATGGAAGGCACGGACAGGCGCTGAGGATTCGAGCGGACCAACGTGATTTTGATGTCGGGCAACGACGCAGGAATTGGCACAGGTCCAACGGGCAGCCTGACACGCGGGTACAGCAGCAGGAGTCCCAGTACATGCAACAAGACACTGGCCAGCACTGCTCTTTTCAGGGCGCAGTTCGTCCTCCCCCGGCGGCCTTCGTAATCATCTCTTGACCGGTGACGGACCATGGGTTCATCCCATTGAATTATTTCCTATTGTGACTGCGGATTCAGCGTAGGGTTCAATTGGAGGTGACGTCACCGCCCCGCCTGCAGTTGCCTGAAACTGGCGCCAAGTGCGGCACTGTAGTCGCTGAACTGTTGCAGGTGATTGGTCTCCTGGCGGTGAATCAGCTTGCGCAGGGCGCTGTTGCTGAGCGGAATGCTGCCATCTTCGTTCAGGGCCAGCACGGCGCAAACACCCCGTGAAAGCGGGTCAGGTCGACTCTGGCTTCAGGGCAAGTGAATTCCGGGCTGCGTGAATTCTGGTTGGCGGGGATATTAGCGTGTATTCTAGGAACCTGCGCCGTAGAAACGATCGAGCCGAGGGTTTTCCACATTGGATCAAGTTACTCTGACCCCTTTGATTTTTCTTGATGAGGTAAGACAAGCATGAGAAACGATGCCCTGCGGCTGGCAGCAATCGCGTTGATGACATTCTCGATGACCTCCACATTCGCGCAGACCGTCGCAGAGATCGATTTTGAAAGCGTCGGGCGGGCGTGGCCGCTCGCGGCCGACATGAACGAGTATCACATGACCGGCGCGACGCTCCGCCAGGGGCTCGGCAATCCGGCCTACCGTACGCCGATTCCATTTGATCCGCGGCGCGATCCAGACACCGGGTTCGTCGGTTCAGCGCGCGACGGCGAGACGCCGCCCGGTATCGAAGCGCTCGACGTGGATCTGTTCACGACGACCGACTTCTACAAGGATCGCGAGCTGTGGAGCGATCCCCGCTACTTTCGCTGCAACAGCTCCGCCGCACTCGAGGACTTCCGGGGCACGGATGCATTGATCGGCAACAATCCGCCGGCTTCGGCACCGTGGGGCTATTGCGACCGCGACTACCCGCGCGAGTCGATCGTAAGCCCGTACCCGTTCAGCACCGCGCAGGAGCATTACGAGGCCTTGCTTGAGGAAACGCGCGGGCGTGGCGGCCCCACCCAACACACTTACGCCACCGTGCCAGGCGAGTGGACCGGGCGTTACCAGCATCCCGCACGCGCGGACAACCAGTACTGGCTTCGGATGCGGCACGTGCAGATTCCGACCGTCCTGTCGCTGCTGACGCCGGAATATCAGCAGCGCATGGTGCAGGAGGCCTATCACCATGGCCACACGAATGCGCCGCAGTGGCCGTCGCAATACTGCTGGCCGGAAGGCTTCCTGCGCCGCTGGCACGAGTCCGCGCTCTGGGAGCAATCCATCATGGTGACCCCGAACATGGTGCAGATCCTGGGCGGCGTCGCGCGCAACTTCATTACCAATATCCACATCGGCCGCGAGTTCATCATTGATAACGACATTGAAGGCGCGGTGCCCCGGCTTGGCGCCGACGTGCCGCGCTGGTACGGCGAGACCATCGGTTTCTGGGACGGCGATGTGCTGATCACCTGGACCTCGAACATCCAGGGCTGGGCCAGCCACGCGGCGTTCGAATTCTCGAACAAAATGCAGACCATCGAGATCTACACGCCCAACCGCGACGCCAACGGCGCGTTCCTTGGCCTCAATCACGAGGCGATTCTTTACGACCCTGAGGCGCTGGTCGAACCGGTGCGCATTATCCGCAATATCGTCAAACTCAGCGGATTCGAGGAGGGCGACCCGCAGCCTTTCATCGAATGCGTGCCGACAATCTACCCGATCGAGGGCGCCGCGACCCCGGTCTCGCCGGGTGAGGTGATCGATTACGAGGTGCCGGACATGTACGGGCGGCCCTGGGCGCACATCTGGGAACGATACTGGGAAAAGGGCATTGAGAAGCCGCAAGAGGAAGACATCTTCAGCTTCGAGTGAAAATCAAAGGAAATCAAAGGGGTCAGAGTAAGTTGAAAATCAAAGAAATCAAAGGGGTCAGAGTTGAAAATCAAAGGGGTCAGAGTAACTTGATTTTCAACTTACTCTGACCTCTTTGATTTATGGTGGGTCACTGCTTTGCCTGGAAGGCATCTGTTGAATCAAGCAGCAATTTTTCAGCAATGTAGCCCCTGAGCGCAGCATCCATTACCGGCTGGCTATTACCGTCCAGGTAATGGGACAGGAAGGCTTCCTGCAATGCCATGTAGGAGAGCATGCCATAGCGTGACCAGTTGCTATGGCCTTCATCTTCCTCAATGAACAGGCTCATGGGTTTGCCCTGGTTGAACAGCTGCAAGCTGACGTCCTTGACGTGGGCGATGGGGATACGGTCATCATCAGCGCCAGCCAGGATCAACAGTGGTTTGTTGATCTGGTCCAGGTGGGCAAGGGGCGACTGTTGGTAGAGCCGGTCCATGTCACCGGGGTTATGGATATCGCCCACCAGTGACTTGAGTCGGGCGTTGAGGGAGGGGGTGGAACTCACCATGTCCGATTGACTTTCCCGGAAGCGCATCACTACGCCGAAGTCCGCCATGGGTACGATGGCAACACCGACCTTGAACAGGTCCGGTGTGAACGCCAGCCCAGTTAATACGGCAAAGCCCCCAAAGGAGCCGCCGACAATGGCCAGCTTGTCAGGGTCGCCGATGCCCTGGTCCATAAGATAGTGGACGCCGTCAATCATGTCCTGTTGTACCACGCCATTGCCCCAGTCCCGGTTGGAGCCCAGAACATAATTCATACCGTAGCCGGTGGAGCCGCGGAAGTTGGGCTCAAAAACGATATAGCCGCGATTGACCAGGAACTGGGTAAAGGAATCGTAACCGGCATTTACCTTGGCGATGGGGCCGCCATGAATGCGGGCAATCAGGGGAGCCTCTCTCAGAGTAATGCCACGGGGGAAGGAGACATAGCCATAGAGATGAAAACCGTCAGCAGCCCGGTACCGCACCGGGAATTTGACGGCCAGCAGCTTTTCTTCGAGTACTGGCGCTATCTCCCGTTCTTGCGCCAGGATTTCCACCGGGTCGTTACTCTCAGGATGGTAGAGATAATAGCGGGGATGCTGCAAGGTGGCGCCGCTCGCCTGTACCAACCACAGTCCTTCGCTGCTGAGCTGGGGAGAGAGATTGTAGTCGGGCAGCAGGGATGCCAGTGCATCCAGCTGTTCACTGATGGTGTCATCCGGGCTGTCGTTCCGGACCAGGCCTTCCTCATACCGGGTGACAATCGGGCGTCCCTGTAAAAACATCACACTGGCGAGATCGGCCACCTGATTGATATCGCTAGCCACGGTCGTGGTGGTTCGGGTGGTCAGGTCGAAGGCCAGCAGGTTGCGCAAATCACTGTTGAGATTGCCTGATAGCCACAGCGTGCCACCAGACGGACTGAGTCCAAGCGCAGAACAGTAGCGGTTGACTCCGCAGGAGAACAACAGCTCGCGTTCGCCCCGGTGGAGTTGGTAGGTGAAATAGCCGTGTTCCGTCTGGGTTTGCAGGTAGATTACGTCGCCATCCCGGTTGCTAAAAGCCCGATCAATTCTTTCGTCGGTGGTGAACACCTTATTGGTCGCGCCGTCAGGCAGGATACGCTCCAGGATAAACGCCTCTTGCGCATTCCGCCTGACTACCAGAATACCGTTGGCGGTGGAATGGTCCGGGCCGAGGAGGTAATCCCCGTTAGCACGGTCCAGTCGGCTGATGTAGGCCGGGCCGGTTTCACCGCTGACCGGCAGGATGCCGGCACCGTCACTGAGTTCCAGGAACACAAGACTCGAGTCGTCGGACCAGGTGACATCCCTCAATTTCGGGCTGCTGAACAGGGCGGTTTTTTCCTGTGTTTCCGTGTCCAGCAGATACAAGGCGGTCTTGCCACCTTCTTTGAGCGTGTAGGCGACATGAGCGCCGGAGGGAGACAGCGTAACCTGTCTGACTGCCGCCTCTTCCAAAAACAACTGGCGGTCGATCAACGGAGCGGGTGTGCCGTTGACATGATCTGCGATCACACCGGCCCACTCGGCTTCCTGTGCCGATGAGACGCTGACCGAGAACAGAAACAGCAGCAGGACAGTCTTATTCACTTGCATGGCTTACCTCAACCACCTGCAGTTGATCCTGCTTGCGCCAGTAATAACCCACCAGCAGGCTGACCAGAGCGGTCATGCCGGTGAACAGGGTCATGACAAGCCAGCAGGCCTGAATATTTTTCGGCATGGCGGTTTTGCGGATCAGTATGAAAACAATTGCAGTGCTCAGGAGACTGACCAACACGGTCAATCCGAGAACGGCTGTCGGGATAGTCGCGAACGGCATTGGCAGCGTTCGCGCCAAACTCTGTTTATTGAGCATCACCCCAAAAAACAAATCAGAAAGCAGGCGCATGCCCGGCGCCAGCACCAGCCCGTTATAGACGAAAACCCCCTCCAGAGTATTTTCCAACGGCATGCTGGAGATCAGTTCCGTCTCCTGACCGGGTGCCAGGTAATAGAGCCTGAGTTCGGCACGACCGTATAGATCGAAATCCGCACCGATGGTAGTGGGAGAAGTATTGAACTGGTCGATGACCAGATAACCATCAATGAGTTCCAGGATATGCATGAAATTCCCGAATTGACCTTCGTCTACCGGCAGCGTCATCTCCGCTACCGGTTTCAGTGCGATGTCGTGATCCAGCAGCTCCCGGGAATTGAAAATAAAGACGCTGCCCTCTGAAAGCAGGGTGGTGATGTTCTCCGTAACGCCCAGGGAGTCGGAAAAGCGGCCGCCCTGGTCATTGACATAGCGGGTATAAAACGCCTGTTGGTTCCAATCCACCTGATAGAGTGTGTCATCGCTAATGACGAACTGGTTGGCTGTCACCCAGGGCACGGAGATAAAGGGTTTTGCTGACACGCGGCTTTCTGCGAACCCCTCACTGCCAAGCCAGCCTACAGCCTCATTGCTGTTGATATTCCTGCCCTCAAACAGCATGGTGTTGTGACTGAATGACCAGCGTATGCCGCGCTCTTCATCCAGTAGCAGAAGGTTGCTGTCCAGTACAGGAAACTGGTTCCGTTGCGGGTGGGAAAGCCGTTCCCGTTGTCTGACAGCGGTAATTTCCCCAAGTGTCACCTGCTGGCTGAAAAATGAGGCCCGGGGATCATCAGACGCCGCCAGGGCCGCCTGCATTTTATCTTCGGGAGTCATTTGCAGATAATAAAAATCAGTGCCGGGACGGGGATCACGGGTCGGTGAGCCATTGGCGGCCCATTGCAATTCCAGGAAGATCATCATGAGCATTGCCAGTCCCCAGAGCAGACCGAACTGAATAGGCAGCTCTGTCAGTACCAGTGCAACTGGGTGTCGGTAAGGTCTGGACAGATCGGCCTTGAAGGCAAGGTAGGCCAGGGCCATGGAGGCTGCCAACATAAAGGGGGCGAAATAGGCGATCCAGGAATTCATATAGACGTTGATGAAAACCAGGGCTCCTGCCAGGGCAAACAGGCCCAGCCGGTTGGGGCTCATTGCCACAAAGCAGCCCAGAAAATAACCAATCAATACCGGCTGTATATTGAAAATCAGTAACGCGAAATGGCGGCTTTCAATGATGTAGGGGCTGCTGCCAACCTGCATGATCATCATAACCAACCCAGGTACCAAGGCGATGATCAGGATATGACAACATCCGGCCGCCGCCAGTGCCAGGAAGATACGCTTTTCCGACAATGGACGCTGTAGCAGGTAGGCCCACTCACTGGGCTTGCGGCGCAAGAGGATTTGTACGGCGCCGCCCACCAGAGCAATAATCATCATGCCCAGTAACAGCAGCATGGCTTGAGGGGGCTTATACAGGTTGACCCCGAGGAAGTTCAGGTAATACAGCACCAACAGATGCAATACCATGAAACCCGTCGTCCATTTCCAGTAATGGATCATTTCAGTCTTGAACAGGTTCAGCATGTCAGGCGGCCTCCCCTCTTGATGTCATATCGGCTCCCAGATGGTTTTTGGAAAGGTAGGCCCGTACGGCTACATCCAGCCCCACCGGAGCGGAAACAGGATCATTGATGCCCAGCAGACCCAGTTGGCGGGAAAAACTGTTTTCGGCGTCCAGCACATAGAAATGAAACTCCCCTTCGATTTCCCGGCAGCTGAGCAGAGACGGGATTTTGTCCCTGACCCTTTGCTTGTGTATGGCATCCACGATCCATAGTGACACCCGGTTCAGGAAATCCTCCGGCGTGGACTGGTTTTTTAACCGGCCGTTTTCAATGATGATGAGCTGGTCGGCCAGACGCTCCACTTCCTCCATCTGATGTGAACAATAGATAACTGTGGTATCGAGATTGCTGCAAAAAAGCAGGGCGTCCAGGAATTCCTGCTTGGCCACCACGTCCAGGCCCAGGGTGGGCTCATCCAGGATCAGCAGTTCCGGATTTTGGGCCAGCGTCATGGCAAGGTTAAAACCTGCCCGTTCGCCACGTGACAGACTGCTGACCATTTGATCATGATCCACATCAAAGTTGGCAATGACATTGCGGTACACATCCTCCTGCCATTGAGGGTAAAACTCCTGCTGCATTTTTTTCAGGTCGGCAGCCCTGATCCAGCCGGGTAGGGTGTGTTCCTCATTGACATAACCCACTCTTCCCCTAGTGGCAGGGGTGAGGGCAGAACTGTCTTCACCCAACAGTGCAGCGGAACCGGCGTTGGGCGTTAAAAATCCGAGCAGGATGCGGAACAGGGTCGACTTGCCAGCGCCGTTGCTGCCGATCAGGGCGTGCACACCGCCTTTTTGGACCTGCAGAGTGAAGTCATCCAGGGCCCGTTTCCTGCCAAACAGCTTGCTCAGATGACGGGTTTCCAATACGTAATCAGTCATCATCGTGATCCTATTGCTCTAACCGACCTTTGGAACCTTGCGCAGTCCCTCCAGCTCTTCCCGGAACGCCTTGAGGATTTCCTCATCGCTGTAGTTCAGATGCATGACGTCGCCCAGGCAGCGTTCAATGGCCTGTTGCAGGCGTTTTTTGCGCTCATTGTTGCTGAGCAGCTGCTTGGGAACGCTGACAAAGAGCCCAAGACCCTGGCGGGAGTCCACCAGCCCCATGGAGGTCAGTTCGTTATAGGCCTTGGCCACGGTATTGGGATTGATGCTGAGACGCATGGCGAGCGCCCTGACGCTGGGGAGTTTGTCTCCCTCGGCCAGTTCTCCGACGGCGATCGCCATGCCGATCCCATCCACGACCTGCTTGAAAATAGGGCGTGGGTCCCCGGTTTTGATGGAAAGTTTAAGGGCGGTTGTTTTGCTGTTTGTCATGGTTGAACCGTATCATCTGTACTATTTTTAATAGTACAGTACATACAGTTTAGTGAAAGGTCAAGATTTGGTTTCAGGAATTTTTAAAAACATCCCGGGAAAATGGGGGGTGCATGCCATTTCATGGGTGTACGGGCGCAGGGTTCTGCCGTTAGCATCCCTTCTTGGCTATTGCATAACGGCAATATATTGCTAGAATACAACATATGGCGACGACAAGGATGATTCACACCAAGGAGGTACGGGACGACGGCACACTCGTCGAAATCGTTGTCTGGCAGTTGGATGTACCGGTGCCGCCTTGCGAGCACTTGTACAAATACCGGTTGTATTTCGGTTCACAAACGACTTGCCACATCCGCTATGACAATGAGCGCGGCAAGGGTGACCACCGGCATTTCGGCAATACTGAGGACCCGTACCACTTCGTGTCGATACTCCAACTGCTCGCAGATTTCCAACACGACGTTGAGACTTGGGAGGCCCTATGAAAGCAATCATCGACCTGGCAAAACGTGGCACCGTGTTTAAAACTGCCGCCGCGCAATACGCCGTCGCGGAACCGGGCAAATCTGCGGATTACCGGCTTCACTTTGAATCCGCCAAAGCGCTGTTTACTGAACTGACGCCGGCACGTATTGAACTGCTCGAGACCTTGCGCGGCATGGGGCCTTGCAGTGTCTATGCCCTGGCGCGAGCCGCCCGGCGCAATTACTCCAACGTGCATACCGACACTGCCGCACTTGAGCGATTGGGGCTGGTGCAACGAGATGAGAACGAGGCGGTGTTAGTGCCCTTTGACCTGGTAGAAATCCGGTTGTCGCTGTCAACGGCGGCTTGACAGGAATCTCATGATTCTCAATTGGCAAGCTGTTGAAAAACAGCCTGCCAACCCGGGTCATGGATGGACTTTTTCTACAAACTGTTAAGTTATTAAGATCAGTGTCCCCCATAGTTAGAGCGGTATGGTTTCCAAGGGCAGCAGCCGCGAATCCTGTAGCGCCGCGCTGCGATGACCAAGGCCAGACAGATAGCACGAATTACAGATCGTGAGTGTCGACCGGTAAAAGCCAGGAGCCGTGCCTGACCGCCAGTATGGCAATTCGCGCACGATCAGGCGCTCAACCCACCGTTCAGCATTCGCGGGTTGATCTTCAGCGATGTACTCGAGGATTTCTTGCAGACGGAACAAGGCCCGGTTTGTCCAGACGACCTTCACTGTTCCTTGATGCCCAACTTTTCCCGCAATTCACCGGTGCTCATGACACGCCCTGCTTCGATATCGCGCAAACCGGCTTCAATATCGTGACGAACCTGCAATGTGTATAACAATTTTTCCCAGGTTGTGTTGTCGGGCAACTCATCGATCAACTGATGGGCAGTTGCCTTGATTTCCGCAGTCGATTGCATAGGTGTTATCTCTCCGGTGGGTTTCCTTATGCTCATTGTAGGCTCATTCTTTTATTCCCGCCGCCCATAGCTTTCCAATGTACAGCAGCTTTCTCTGATCAAGACGAAAACCCCGGCTTGCGCCGGGGCTTCATGTTCATGCAGCGAGGCTACACTTACCTGCTGACATCGAGACTGGCCTGGGCAACCAAACGGCCAACCTGTTCGAGAACAGGGCCTTCATTGGCCGTATCGTCGACCACCAGCTTGACCCACAGCGTGTCGCCATCCCTGAAATACGAGGTGGCCTTGGCGCCTCGCAGCGCCTCCAGGCTGCTTTGTGCCGCGCCTCCGGCCGTGGTGGTGAATCCGGGCAGTTCAAAGATGACCCAGCCGCCCTCGTCCATCTCCCTCAGGGAAAGCGACAAGGACGTTCTGGCGGTTTCCACCCTGAGCTCGGCGCCGCTGCGAATCGTGGCTACCCCGGTGTATTCATAGCGCCGGCCGTTGCGGCTGAGCATGACCGGATCAGCAATAGGCGCATTGCCAAACCCGAAATTACCGCCGACGCTGAAGCGGCCCATGTCACCCGTGCAGACGGCGGCGCCCCAGGCTGGCCTGATCTCGCAGGCCTCTTCGTCGGAAGCGATGCCGTTGTCCAGCAC
>JAVVEZ010000015.1:0-50579 GCA_032250895.1 Pseudomonadales bacterium
GGGGCCGATTTCCCGCCGCCGCAGTAGAATCATCCTGAGTCCGACAGACTCCTAGACCCCTGCCTGCGCAGGGGTGACCTTGTAACTGATGGCGACAGGGGCCGCAAAGCTCACAGCGATACTCAGTCAGGGAACGACAACAGGGCTGGGATTTTCAAGCCCTGCATCATCTTCCACCATCAGCACATCGGCCAGATTGGCCTGCTGGCAGATATATTCAAACAGCTCCACATCCTCTTCCCATCTGAGTTTGAAGCCGCCCTCAAAGGCAGCCGTATAGGCTCCGGGGTCATCGACCGTCAAGCGATAATCAATGGTGCCGGCGTCGGTGCGGGTGAAGCGCTCCAGGGTATGCAGTTGCTCCGTGAACGGCAGGCCCCTGCGCTCGAACCAGAAATCCTCGTTGTAACCCACGGTATCGATTACCAGGGTATCCCCTTCCCACCAGCCGATGGAGTGACCGTAGTTATTGGTCAGCCCGTCCGTTGGGTGTGACCGGCCATCCATATAGACCGTTCTGAAGGTATGAGGGCCACCGACGTCGAAGATATAGAGCCTGCCCAGATCCTCCAGCTCCACAAACTCCACGCCATAAGGGGTCAGGAATTGTCGTGCAGCCCCTGAGGCCTTGCAGCGGGCATGAGGCTCGAACTGAGTGATCTCGCGGGCATCGGACAGGGCCCTGGCCCAGGGTTGAAAGGGAATGGATTCCAGCGGGGCGATGGTGTTGAAACCACCACCCGGTTTGAAAATCGGAAAATTGGGTGACCACAGACCCTTGTCCTCCAGGCCCGCACCACTCAGCAGCACCCGTCCCTCGGCATTGCGTGGCGCCGGACCCGGCGGTTCTTTCGGCGGAGCAGGCTGCGCCCAGGCAACATCGAGCACCAGCGTTGCCAGAATGACGCTGGCAAGCATTTTCCTGTTCATGTCAGTTCTCACTCCTGTCCAGTTGGCTCGAACCGGCATCGAGCACGGTTCCCGGTGCGCCACCGGTGGTCGCCAATGTCACACTGCGACCGTTGACCCGGGAGCTGCCGTTGCGGGCCAGGTAGCCATCCACCTTGATTTGGGTGCCGATGGTCAAGGTGTTGCGTCTCCAGCCACGACGCTGCAACAGATGCGGAGCACCCAGTTCCACACCCCAATTGGTCACCTCACCGCTCTCCGCATCCTTGACATTGAGATAAATCCAGACATGGGGATTGGTCCACTCCACCTTCGTCACCACCCCTTCGAACTGCGTGGTCTTCTCCGCATCGAATTCGGCCGCAAAGGAATGGTGGGCAAGCACCTGCTGGGTCCCCGTCAGCAACAGGGCTGCCAACAGCACATGAAGTATCATAGGGCTTTTCATCGTCGCTCTCCTCATCTGTAATTACTGCCTGTTGTTTTGACAAAAATGCACTGGCAGTTCTTCGCCGCCGACCCACTGCAAGGTCCAGCCTGCCGTCCACGGCCGGGTATAGGCTCCGGGGTCGTCGACCGTCACCTCGTAACGCAGGGTTTCCATATCCGGCCGGCTGAAACGTTCAGTCAGAACCAGACGGCTGGTGTGCGGCAGTCCGCCATTGCTGAACCAGAAATCCTCATTGAAGTCGGTTGTGCTCGCCACCAGGGTATCGCCTTCCCAATGGCCCACGGAACGCCCATAGTACAGCGGATTGTCATCATCGCCCCGGACCTGGCCCTGCTGCTCCCGCCCGTCCAGATAGATGGTCCGATAGTTGTGATTGCCGCTGCCCATCAGCACGAACACACGCTGTTTTTCCAGGTCCTCGATCAATTGAAAACCCAGATTCGACTGATATTGGCGCGGGCCGCCGGGCGGCTTGCAGTTCAAAAACATCGGGTCATCACGCAGCTGACGCTGCTGCCGAAAGCGGTACAGGGCCAGCGCCCAATCCTGCAGCGGCGCCACCGCACTGGCATCCGCAAGATTCAACAACAGGCCTTCATCATTGAAGGCCACTGCGGCGCCCTCTTCCACCAATGCCGGCTCGCTGGGAAAGCTCCAATAACCACCACTGCCCCCGGGGATGCCGCCCAGGGCAACATGTCCGTCCGGCCAGCGTGGAGCAGGACGCGGATCGAGCGGTGCCGGTGGACGCAAATCAGCAACAGTGAACAGGCGATGCCCCGTACCCGTGGCGGTCACCACATCTCCCCAGAGCTGCCGACTGCCATCACGCGCCACAGGACCTGAAACATGAATCGCATCACCCGGCTGCAGGCTGTCCACATGCCAGCCACCGGCCTTCAGCAGGATCGGGCTTTCCAGCTCCACGGCCCAGTTTTCCGTTTTCCCGGCAGAGGCTACGTTCAGGTAAATATGGGCATGGGGATTGCGCCAGTCCACATAGGTCACGATTCCCGTCAGCTCGCGGGAAGACGTCATATCAAACTTGGCGCTCAGCGGATGGTGCGCCGATGCCAACGGAACCCCCAGCACCAGCAGCAGGCTGGCCAGGGCAGGAACACAGCGTCGTACTAACACGTAACAGAATTTCATGACTTATTGCCTGCTGATTTCTAAATCACCACCACCATTCTGATGGCGCCAGGTTCCTACGATCGACCGGGACGGCAGTTGCAGGTTTTCAATGCTACCTTCGAGTACATAATGGATGGAACGGCCCTTGGATTCGGTATCCGCCTCGATCCGTACCGACCAGTCATCAGGATTCAGGCTGGCCTGGGTAATCTCGATATTGTCCGTGCCGGGATTGATCACACCACTGATCTGCCTGCCATCCCAGTCAAGCACCAGCAGCACGGAATCTCCGTGGATCTGATTCCCTTTCCACTCGCCTATCCACGAGCCTTTCAGGGGATAACCTTCCTGGGCACTGGCCTGCGAAAACAGGCCAAGGGTCATGCAGGATAAAATCAAACTCATTATTATCGGTTTCATGTGCGCTGGTCTCTTTTTTTCAAAATCTTCAACAAAACAGGGATCACAACTTACTTACAAATATCACGGTGCAGATAGGCTTAAGCTGTAGTGTACGAGCTTCCAACGGCCTCGCCAATCCTTTTTTCCTGCTTCCTGCAACAGAAAAACGAGATAGTATGATACCTGTCACTCACGAAACGCTGAAAAAACCATCCCTGGTCTTTTTCAAGCCGGTTCGCGTCGCCCACCCGCGAACCGGCTTGCCCGATCAGAAGTTCAACCTGACGCCTGCCACGAACCGGCGTCCCAGGGTGTCATGCAGGGACGTGTTGAATTCGTTGGTTCCTGTGCGCCCAACGGTGCCGGGTGTGGGAGGAGGATCCCGGTCGAAAAGGTTGGTGACATTGAAGAAGGCCTCCCAGTCGCCGCCCCGGGCCGTGCCGGAATATTTGAGATTCAAGTCCGTATAGAACATGGAAGCGACTGAATTGTCATCGATGGTCACGCCTTCCACCGCAAACCTGTCCAGTTTGCCGGAATCGATGAAGCGCCCTTGCAGGAACAGCGATACCGGCCCATTGGCATAGGTCAGATTGGTGGTCACCTTGAACTCGGGCAGCGAAAATCCACCGGCAATCTGTCCGGCACGCTCATCCCTGGCCGCCGCACCCGGGTTCAGGATGGAATTGTCATCCAGCCAGGTGCCGAAAAAGCGCCAGCTCAGGGACTCGGCTCCGCCATTGAACAGGCCGCCCAACAAATTAATGTCGCGCCGGTAATTCATTTCCACATCGATACCGGAAATGCGTTGATTGCCCAGGTTGATGAAGAGGTTGTCGACACGCGTGATGGTGTTGTTACCGGGGTCACGAATGACAAAGCCACACAGTGACTGGTCACCCGCGAAGCAGCCGTCCACCACGTTCTGCGAACTCAACTGGGCAATGGCTCCCGACAGATCGATGAAGTACCAGTCCGTCGACACGGAAAAGCCTTCCAGGAAGGAGGGCTGATATATGATGCCCGCCGTGACGGTATCGGATTTCTCGGGAGCGACATTTTCATTGCCGCCTGAAAATGACGCCGTATTGATGGTAGCACCACCCATTTCCGGATCCCGTACCGCCGTGCCGCCCCGGGTCTGGTCGAAACGTTCCTGCAGCGTCGCTGCACGCACGTCTCGTGATTCGGTCAGGCGAAGCCTCAAATCATCGTTTATCTGCCATGAGAAGCCGAACTTCCAGGCCCAGATGGTACCACTGCCCGAGTAATCCGCCCACCGGCCCGCCGCATCGAAGTCCAGCTGCTGGACGCCGGTGATGCCGGACAGCAAGGGCACATTGAATTCCGTGAACACTTCCTTGACATTGAAATCGCCCCTGATGGTGCGCAGACTGGTGAACAGCACGGAACTGGAGTTGGCATCACCCTTGAAGCCGTTCGGCACATTTCTCAGGCCCGGAATTCCGCCCGGCTCATTTTCTGGAATGACCCCGCGAATTCCTTCCGGCAATATTCCCTGGTCACTGAACAGGGTGCCATCCACCTGGGCTGGAAATTCGTCGGAAGGATCTACGGTGAACTGGTTCAACTTCTCTTTGCGCCAGGAGGCACCCAGCGCCGCAGAAACCTGCCCGGCGCCAAAACCTTCCCACACCGGGCCGTTTGCCGAGAAGTCAACGACATACTGCTGGGCCAACTGGCGTGTTCGCTTGCCGTCGTCGACCACATAGGCCGCCGCCTCCGGACTGATATTGTCTATGCCACCCAATAGATTTATCGGCGCGCAATCATCGAACACTCCAGGGTTGAACACGCTCACACGACACACCGGAGTACCCGATCCGTTGTCAATCGCATCCATGGCCAGAAACAGACGATCGACCCGGATTCCGGCCGGCGAATTGACATCCTGCTGGTTCCGGCCGTATTGGCCATAAAAATTCACAGCCCAGCCGCTCAATGGACCCTGAGAGATGTCGGCATCGAGGCCAAGTGTGGTCGAAAAAAAGGCGTTGTCGATGATGAGCCGCGAATCTCCCAGCACCGTATCAGGACGGTTTGGGGTAAAAACCCCCAAGCCAAAGGAGTCGAGGTTTTCACTCTGCATGATCTGGCTTATTTCAGGGGAGAGGAAGGCATTGTCCGCAAAAATCCTGCCCTGCCAGGGCCCCAGCAGGGCGATGCTTTCCCGCCGGTCGCTGGTCTGGGTATTGGCATAGAGGTTCTGAATATAGACATTGACATTGTCATTCACGTCAAAGTCTGTATACAGGAATCCGGTGGTACGGACACTGCCATTGGCAATTTCATTGTCGGCATCAACCCCGAAGGTCTGGGTGGGCTCGGCCTGGCAATTGCAACCACCTGCCAAGCGGCCGGTACCACTGAAGGCCAGCGGCTCGATCTGGCCATTGGGCAGGAACTGCATCTTGTCCAACGCGGAACCCGGCTGGTTGATGATCCCGGTATTGCTGAAATTGGTCGGACTGACGAAGGCCCGGGTAATATCCGTCGGCCCATTCGGATCGGGATTGGTCACCCGTGCCGTCTGCTTGAAAAAGCCTCTATCCCGCAGGGCCTCAAAGGAATTGACGGGGTCCTGGCGGAAGACTTCAGCGGAACCGATGACATGCACCCTATCGCCCAGGTCGAAGCCAAAGGCGGCCCCCACTTCGAAGTTGGTCCCATCGCCCTGGGTCGTGCCGCCACCCTGGGCATGGGTCTTGATGCCGGTAAAATTGGTATCCAGCACGAAGTTCACGACGCCGGCCACGGCATCCGTACCATAGCTGGCCGAAGCACCACCGGTCACTGTATCTACGGTCTGGATCAATTCTTCAGGAAAGATACTGACATCCACGGTTCCAAAGCGGTTGCTGGGCGCCACGCGGCGGCCATTCAGCAGAACCAGCGTGCGATTCACGCCGGCACCGCGCAGATTCAGATTGCTGCCCCCGCCGTTTTGTCCACCCACCTGCTGATTGGTGCCGACATTGCCGAAAAATTGTGGCAACTGGGAAAGCGATTCAATCAGGTTACCCGCCGACATATCATTCAGTTCGTCAACGCCAACGACGGTCACCGGTGTCGGTGTCTCCAGGCCCGAGCGCCGAATACGGGAGCCGGTGACACTGATTTCCTCCAGTGCCTGATCCTGGGCCAGAATCACGTCACTCATGACCAGAGGAAGACAGGCCGCCATGGCTGTCACCAGATTTTTTCTGTTGAAGGCGGGAAAGACCCAATCCGGGCGCACCAGCCCCTTGATCCCATGCATGCCCCCTGACACTCTTGAAAAACCAACTTCTACCGATCTTGACCTCAAACTATTGCGATCCGTCATTTTATTACCCCCTTGACAATAAATTTTTCCGGTTTCCTGAAGAAAGTCTGTCTTTCTCCAGCAACCCAGCTCTGCTGTGTTACCTTCCGATACCATCCAAAAAACGCCCCGCGCAGATAATGCCGTGATTACCTGCACAGAGGTGACCCCGGCCTTCAACAGGCAGGATTCCCGTCTATGCGGGAATGGCAACATTTCCGAAAATATCCTGTGTGGAAACGGGAATATCAAAACCCTCTGATCATCAGTTCACGTTTCGCTAAGCGAACAAATGCTCGCATATCGAAAAGCAAAAGTAAAGGTCTGCTCAAAAATCGCCAAAAAACGTAACTCCATGTTTTTATTTAAAATTTTTGCAAATTTATGTTTTGCCGAGCATTTTTCGACAGACCCGCCCGGCCTGTGAACAAGATGCGCGCAAAGAACAAAGGCGACTATTGGGGCCAGGTACACATCAATATCGGCATGCCTGTCTTCAAGCAGATTCGGATTCCAGAGTCCTCTTATATGGGAGAACTGCTCCCAATAACTGTGACACCTGATAAAAAATAGTTTTCGATCAGCGAAATACCTGCTAGCATCATTTCGTTATACGAATTATAGCCATTCCATAACAGCAGCCGACAAGATGCTGCGAAAAAATACCGTAGGTTGACAACCATGGTTTCATAAGAATGCAAAGGGGGATTGTATGAACGGTAAACATCCAGCAAGCTCTTTTACCCAAGCGAAAGCAATCAAACCGGCAGGGAGCCGGCCAATCAAATTGAAGATTCTGGCGAGTGCCGTTGGCATGTCCATAGGGCTGATGCTCAACGGTTCATTGCAGGCACAGGAAGACATCGAAGAGATCCAGATTACCGGCTCACGTATTACACGCAGCGGCATGGTGACGCCGACCCCGGTGACCACGGTCACCCTGGAGGAAATAGGCAATCTCTCACCCGGCAACATGGTCGATGCCCTGTCGCAATTGCCGCAGTTTCTCAACAACCAGACTGCGACCAACCGGGGTAATTTCCTTGGGGCTGCCGGCGGGGCCTTTCTCAATGTGCGCGGTGTTGGCACCAATAGAACCCTCGTTCTGTTGAATGGCAGACGGGTCCCGGGTTCTGACCGCAACGGCCGTGTGGATACCAACCTGTTTCCGGAAAGCCTGGTGCGACAAGTGGAAGTGGTAACCGGCGGAGCCTCGGCAGCCTATGGTGCCGACGCCCTGTCCGGAGTGGTCAACTTCATCCTTGATACGAAATATACCGGCTTCGAGGCCAAGTTCCAGGGCGGGCAGACCAAATTCGATGACGGTGAGAACTGGGAAGCGTCCATCAGCGGCGGTTTCGCAGTGGGAGACCGCATTCACGTCACTGGTGCACTCGAAGCCTTTCACCAGAATCAGGTACAGGGCGAAATTGCCGCCCTGGATGAACGCGACTGGTTTCAGCGTCTGGGTTTCGTGACCAACCCCGCCTGGAAGGCTTCGGATCCCCCCGGCACCAACCCCCAGCGTCTGGTGTTGCCGAATGTTCATTCCACACAATTCACACCGGGTGGAAAGATCAATCAGCCAGGCTTTTCCCTGGATCAGCATGTTTTTACGGAAGACGGCAGTTCGACCCGCCCGTTCATCCCGGGTTCGGTGGCCGCCATCAATACGGGAACCCTGTCCACCAGTGGCGGTCCCGAATTCGATCTGGCCAACCGTGGCGAGCGGACCAACCTGGGCGCCGAAGTGGAGAGAGGCAATGCCTTCCTCAATGTCGATATTGATCTGACGGACAACGCCACGGTTTTTTTCCGCACCATGATTGGCAAGAACGACACCTACCTGCATGACGTGAACGGCGGCCTCGGGCCGAGCATGATGGGCATCTGGAGCGCGACCATTTTCCAGGACAATGCCTTCCTGCCGGAAAACGTCCGCCAGGCCATGATTGCCGAGGGACGGCAATCCATCCGCATGGACAAGAACGGACAGATCGTCGGACGCATCAACATGCAGGACGACATGACCGACGGAACCGAAATTCTGCAGCGCGTGTTTTCCACCGGACTCGACATGGAATTCGCCAATGACTGGACGCTGTCGGCCTTTCTCCAATACGGTGACAGCGACAAGGATGCCAAGCTTGACAACCTGTTGCGCATCGACCGCCTGTTTCTGGCCATGGATGCGGTGCGCGATCCTGCCACCGGTGAGATCGTCTGCAACGTTCAGCTGCATAACCCGACACGTGAGCAACTGGCCGCTTCCGTTGCCAATGTGCGGGTTTCATCACCGCAGGGACCTGTTGGCATCGCATCGCCGGTGGGTCTGGATGGCACCATAGAAAACTGTGTGCCCCTGAATATCTTTGGTACGGACAACATCTCACAGGCCGCTGCCGACTATGTCGTGTCCGACAAATGGGCGGAATCAGAGGTGGAACAGGAATTTTCTGAAGTCGTTCTGTCCGGTGATCTGTTTGACAACTGGTATGCCGGTGCGCTGTCTTTTTCCGTGGGTGCCACCTACCGGCATGAAAAAATGAGCCAGGTGGAGTTTCCCCGTGACATCGCCGTGCTCGGCCCTCCGCAAAATGTGCCTGCCCTCGGTATTCGCGGGATTCCAGGCGGCTTCACCGGTGGCAGCCCGAATCTGCACCAGTTCTCGACCCTGCAAACCTTTGGTGGCAGTTTCGATGTCTGGGAAATTTTCGGCGAAACCTTCGTACCGCTGTATGTATCCACGACCTCGTCCCGGCGTGTGGGCCTGAGCCTTGCCGGCCGCCGTTCGCAATATTCCCGTGCCGGCACCGTCGAGACCTGGAAGGCCGGTCTGGACGCCCAGCTCACAGAAAGCCTGCGCTTTCGTGGTACCTTCTCGCATGATGCCCGGGAAGCAACCTTCTCCGAGCTGTTCGACCTCAACGGTGGCGGTGGCGGGGTCAATGACCCGGTCTTCAATGGCAACCGCTTCGATATCACGGTCAACTCCGGCGGCAATCCCGATCTCAAGCCGGAAGAGGCCGATACCTTTACCGTGGGTCTGGTCTATCAGCCGCAATGGCTGGAAGGACTCAGTTTTTCGGGGGACTACTATTCGATTGATCTGTCGGAGACGATCGGCAGCCTGGGCACTCAGCGCATCGTCGATGACTGCGAGCTCAACCAGGTGGCCCAGGCCTGTAGCCTGATCGACCGCGACCCCGTCACCAACATCATCACCCGGGTATCCAATGTGCTGGTCAACATCGCCGCCGCAAAGGTCCGGGGGGTGGATCTGGAGTTGTCCTACCGTATGGAGCCGGACTTGTTTGCCAGTCAGTTCGAGACCCTGTCGTTCAGAATGCTGGCGGGTTATCTGGCGGAAAATTCCTCGACTCCATTGAACGGCGTGAAACTCGACTCTGCCGGTACGGGAGTCTTTCCGTCATGGACCACGACGACCACGCTGAATTACGGTGTGGGGCCGGTCTCGGGCTTCATCCAGCACCGCTTCATCGACAGCACCCGTTTGAATGCGCTGTGGACGGAAGGTGTGGACGTGGATGACAACAGCATCAGCTCGGTCGACTATACCAATGTCGGTCTCACGTACACCTATGAAACCGCTTCCGGCGGCTCCGTGGCTGTCTTCGGCAACGTCACCAACCTCTTCAATGAGCATCCTCCGGTCATCCCCACGAATGTTGGTCGCAGTATCGCAGGATCGCCCGGTCTGAACCAGCACAATGCCATCAGTCTTGGCAGGCGCTTCGTGGTGGGTGCGACGGCGAAGTTCTGATGCTCTTCCCCCTGGGATGCATCCCGGATTCCAGTCCGGGATGCATCCCGCCTTTTACCCGTACTTGTTGATCGGCTGGATCCCCGCCTGCGCGGAGATGACGGAAAGGTGAATCTCCGGCACCGCCCTTATTCTTATTTGGTCAGCGTTTTGAGCGAATCGCCCCAGGAACGGGAACTGATGGAATGGGTCAGCAAGGGATGGCGGCGCAATTCCACTTCTATTTTTTTCGCTGCTTCCCTAAGAGGGCCAAGCCGGGTTGCGATCATGGCCTCCTTTTCCATCCGAACCGTGGTGGTGGAACAGTTTATCGCCGCCACGGCCTCGCCATCATGGCCGAACACAGGGACAGCCAGTGAGATGATATTGGGGTCCATTTCACCCTGGGCACAGGCATAGCCGAGCTTGTTGACCTGCTTCAATACCTGTTTCAGCCTGGCTTTGGATGGAATCGTTTTTTCAGTATAGATTTTCAAATCCAGCTCTTGCATAAAATTGTCGAGTTCGTCCTTGGGCCGGAAGGCAAGCAGGGCCCTGCCCATGGCCGTGATATAGGCGGGAATCCGCTGCCCGACACCGACATAATGATGGATGGTATGCACCGTGGAGACATAAACCAGGAACATGATGTCGTAGTCGGTCAGCACGGCCAGTGAGGTGGTGTCTCCGGTCTTGTCGCTGAGTTCCTGCAGGGTCGGCCGGAAGGTCTCTTCCACATCCATCGATTCGAGAAAGGCAGAGCCCAGACTCATGGCCTGGGGCCGCAACAGAAACAACTTGCCCTGTTTGCCGATATAACCCAGGCGCAGCAGGGTATGCAGGCATCTGCGCACCACGGCGGGATTCAAACCGACGACGGCGGAGATTTCGCTGATGGTCATTTCCGGCTCTTCCCGGGAGAAACAGCGGAGCACCGACAGGCCCCGCTCCAGGGAAGTGATGTATTCACGATCAGGCTTGCTTTTATTCTTTGCCATGATAAACACTCCCCCCGATGATAAAGCGGCTATCTTAATCACTTCCCTGGATAATTAGAACCACAGAGCATCGACTCTGGCATCGACTCACGCTGTCGTTACCCTTATCATAGAGGTCAGATTTCCAGCGTCCGAGATTTGATGAATTACGATATTGTCACCATTGGCAGCGCCACCGTGGACTATTTTGCCGATACCGATTCCGAATTGATCCGGATCGACACCCGGACCAGCCATGAGGAACTGCTGGCCTTCCCCCTGGGCGGTAAAATTCTGATCAATGAACTCAATACCACCAGTGGCGGGGGTGGTACCAATACCGCCGTGGCCTTTTCCCGGCTGGGCCTGCATACCGCCTATCTGGGCAAGCTCGGCATGGATGCCACCGGCGATTTCGTGCTGGACGCTCTGGCGGCGGAAAATATCAGTTTCATCGGCAAGCGGGCAGGCAAGACCGGTGTGTCATTCGTTCTCAACAGCATCCGGGATGACCGCACCATCCTGGCCTACAAGGGCGCCAACAACTGCCTGCTGCCTGCCGATGTTCCTGCCATCACCGCTCCCTGGGTCTATCTGTCGAGCATGTTGGAACAGAGCTGGCAGACCGTGGTGGACCTGGTCTGCACCAGCACCTTCAAACTGGCCTTCAACCCCAGCAGTTACCAAGCAGCCATGGGTTATCAGCAGCTGCGGCCTCTGGTTGACCGGGTGTCCATTCTGGTGATGAACCGGGAAGAAGCCTGTCTGTTTCTGGGCCGGGATGAGCACCAGGACAGCGACTTGCCGGAACTGGTGCGCGCCCTGGCCCAAGTACCCGGACAGATTACCGCCGTTACCGATGGCGCCCGGGGAGTCTGGGTCTATGATGGCAAGGACCACGTGCATGCCGCCAGCCCCAGGCCGGACCTGAAGATACTGGAAACCACCGGCGCCGGTGACGCCTTTGCCGCCACCTTCACCGCTGCACTGATACGCGGACTGCCGATTACCAGCGCCCTTGACTATGGCATGAGCAACGCGGAATCGGTGCTGCAGCACAAGGGCGCCAAGGAAAAATTGCTGCACTGGGAAGAATTGCTCGACATAAGCCGCTCGAATCCACGTAATATAGTGTCTTCATCGGCACTTGTATTGAGTCATTGACGCTCGTCCCGACCAGAGTCCGCCTGCATGACAATGCCGGTCAGTATCCAGGAGTACAGGTATGACAAGTTCCCTCAGCCTCGATCTGCACATTGGCAACGCCATCCCCCATGGCAATGCTGCGGAAAGTGCCGCCATCATCACCTTGTGGCAGGGTCTGCAGGATTATTTTGTGCAGCAGGCATTTACGGCGCAGGGCAGTATCAACGGCAAGGCTCAGTCCTGGTTGATCACTCTTGACAGCAGCCGTTTGCTGCAAGCCCTGGAAAACGCCGCAGTCCTGGCCGGCGGCTTTGACGCTTACCGGGAAGCCCATGTCAGGGATGAGGAAAAATCCCTCGCTGCCGTACTGAACCTCGACATCGCATGCAAGGATGGCACCGTGTCCGAGGTGGAAGCCTATCAGGTGGCGACAGTCTTCATACAGCAGATCATACTGGCGGCGAACATTGCTCTGCCTGGCTCCCTGCAAATCCTGGATGCCCGTTTTAGTGGCGCGGGCGCTCATCGCTTCGAAGCCCAGACGTTTGATTCAATCGTGTTCTATGGCGCTCTCAAATGTGCCCGGCACGGACAGGGGCCAGCCTTGCGAACGCCTGCCTTCGACGATGTCTGGCAATGGTTGCAAACGTGTGAGGTCAGCACCACGCATACCGCCATCAAGAGCATCAACAAGGTGCTCTTCACCCTGCTGAAAGTCGCGGAGCAACGCCACGAATACAGCGCCAGAACCGTGTTGCTGGTGCTGTATCAGCTCGAGGTATTGCTGGCGTGCCGGCATGCCCCGGCCCCTGATCACATTCGCCAACGAACCCGGCTGGTGCTGGGAAGCATCCCGGAATCCGCCGACTGTTTCAAGGAGCTGTATGAGGTTCGCAACAGCCTCTTCCTGGGTGACCAACCGGTTCACCGCCCCCCCCTGATAAGTCACGGCAGCGGCGACGAACTGAAGGCCCGGATCGGCCAGCACAACACCGCCGTGGAACTTGGCACCGCCCTGGTGCTGGCACTGTTGCAGGATCTGCTCAGCCACGGACAGCAGGATTTTGCGTTCAAGGAAATCCTGCTGCGTCCATGACAGAGAAAGGATCCCCCCTGAGATTCCCCCCTCGAATGATTCACGTTCCTTTGACCAGGATCATCAAAACAGAACAGCATCCACCGGTGGACTGAAATCTCTCCTCTATAATGAAGCCATCAGCCATCCCGCACCATTTCCGGTCTTGCGGGCATGCGGAGGGGAACAGCAAGCGATGAAAAAGATCTCTTACGTACTGGTAGCAGACGGCGGCAGAGCCAAGATATTGCAGAGTGACGGCCATCTGAAAGACTTTGCCGTGATCTATGAACAGGTGAATTTTCGCGGGCGGCAATCACGTTCGGATATCGATTCTGACCGCGCGGGTATGCAGCACAGCGGTGGTGGAGGCTTCCACAGTTATGCTGGCGACAATGACAGCCATCGACACGAAACGGAAGAATTTGCCAGGGAACTGTGCAAGATTCTGCAAACGGCCCGGCAGGCCGGCAAGTTTGACAGCCTGATCATCGCCGCACCGCCGCATTTCCTGGGAAACCTGCGTCAGCATCTGAGCCAGGACTGCCAGAACTGCCTGGTCAAATCCCTCGACAAGGACCTGGTGCAGGCCAGCGTCGCGGAGCTTGCAGAACATCTTGCCTGAAGCATGAAAGCGCGTCAGAGAAGCTCTGCCTAACTCGTCACCCCGGTGCGGGCCTGGGTCCATTGAAATCAATGACATGGATCCTGGCCTGTGCCGGGATGACGGTAAAGGAATTATTCAGAAGTTCCCTGGAGCTGTTTTTGAATGAGTTGTAGCAGAAATTGGGCTTCAATGGGCTTGCAGATGATTTCGCAGCTGGCGTCTTTGGCTTCCTGGCTGCGCCGTTCGGAGGTATCGCCGGTGACGATGATGGCCGGGATTCTGCGGTCCAATTGTTGCCGGATCGTTCTGACCAACTGTAAACCATTTTCAGCCTGGGCCAGACCATAATCGCTAATGATCAGATCAGGCGTGCTGATAGCAATCCTGGCCTGCACCTCGGCCGAGTTCCTTGCCGTGACCACCGTAAACCCGGAAAGTTCGAGAAACAGACTGGTCGAATCCAGCACCGCCGGGTCGTCTTCGATCAGCAGCAGGGTTGCAGATGAGCGGTCTGACGACAGAACCGGCACCGGCTCTTGTCGGGTATGCGGCAGGCTCTTTCCTGTCGCCAGGGGCACCAGCACCGAGAACACCGAACCTCTGCCGGGAATGGACCTCACGTCCAGCTTGAGCTGCAGAAATTCAGCTATCAGTTTGACGATGGACAGGCCCAGACCCAGGCCCTTGCCAAGATAATGACCTCCCTGTTCCAATTGCTGGTATTCATCAAAAATCTCATCCAGTGCGGTGGAAGGAATCCCGGGACCATTGTCGAACACCTGAATCTTGAGACTGTCACCGTGACGCCGGCAACCCAGCACGATGTGGCCGTGGGCCGGTGTAAATTTGATGGCGTTGGCCACCAGATTGGTGAGCACTTCTTCCAGAAGTGCCGCATCAGAGCTGATGATGGCGCTGGATTTGACCAGTGAAAACTTCAGGGCCTTTTCCCTGGCCTGCTGTGCCTCCGTATTGTAAACCCGCTGCAACATGTCGAAGACATTGAAACTGCAAATATTCACCTCGACCTTGCCCGATTCCAGCTTGGTGATATTCAACAGCGCGTTGAGCAGTTTGTTGGTGGTATCCACGGCCATTCTGGCCTGCGCCAGAACCCTGGCTTTTTCCCCGATGCTCAGCTTGCCGGAGAGTACACCCAGACACATGCTGATGGATTGCAGGGGCTGGCGCAGATCATGACTGGCCGCCGCCAGAAAACGTGACTTGGTACGATTGGCCTCGTCGGCTTGCTGACGTGCGCTCCGTAATAGCATTTGTTCCTGCTGTTGCTGACGGATATCCCGAAATCTGACCAGCGTGGTGGCCTCGTTGCCGACAAGCACCGGGCTGAGTCCGATTTCCACCGGAATTTCCTCGCCGCTGCGGGTCAGGCACCATAATTCCAGACCGCTGCCCATCTGCCGCATCATCGGGTTTTCCCGGTAACGCTGATGATGGCCATCGTGCTGGCGGCGAAAGCGTTCGGGAATCAAACGCTGATAGGACTTGCCGAGCAAGTCCTTGCGGGAATAGCCAAACAGTATTTCGGCCTGCCGGTTCACTCGCTGTATCATGCCATCGGCTTCCACGATGATGATGGGGTCCGGCGTCGACTCCACCAGGGCCTTGAGTTTGTTTTCCGTGGCTTTTTTATCGGTGATATCCCTCAGGGTCAGGGCAATGCTGCCCGGCTTTTGCTGTTGGTCGACAAGCACCGAGGCATTCAGCCAGAGCTCCAGAATTTTGCCACCCCGGGTGAGCCCCCTGATTTCGAGGGAGGCATTGGCGCTCTTTTGGATTCTTTTTTCTGAACTCTTTTTTCCATGGCCCCGCAACAGTTTTCTGATATAGGCCTGGTAGGGCCTGCGTCCGGAGGCATCCAGCAATTCCACCAGTGCCATGCCATGCGCCTGCTCGGGCGAGTACTGGAACATGTTCTGGGCCCCTGCGTTCCAGTTGCTGATGATGCCATCCATATCCTGCACAATGATGGCATCATCGGAAGTATGCACCACAGCGGCCAGCAGTTGTGACTCCTTTTCCAGCTTGGTGAGTTCCGCGTTGAGCCTGAGCAGTTCTGCATTGGTGGACTCCAATTCCTCATTGGTGGTCTGGTACTCCTCGTTGGCAGACTGGAGTTCCTCTGTGGTGGACTGGTATTCCTCACTGATGGATTGCAGTTCCTGGTTGGCCGCCTCCAGAGCCTCCATGCTGGCCTGCAACTGATCGCGGGTGACGGCCAGTTCCTGCTCCAGCATCTGCGCCTGCCCGGCTGCGGCCGCATTGATCTGTACTGGATTTTCCAGATTGGGTCCGACGGCACTTTCAAATATCAGGAGTATTTCCCCGGACTCCCGCATGGATTCCCGATCCCGGGTGGCACTTTTTGGTTGTGGAATCGCCACCAGCGTAATCACCTGAGCGTCGTTTGCGCGTCTGCCTCCGGCATTTGGAGGAACCAGCCGCAGCGGCCGGCTTCTGACGGTCACTCCCTGGCGCTGTGCCTGTTGCAGCACCATCCGCATCGCGGCCCGCAGTTCAGGCACCGCCATATGCAACAGGTCCAGCTTGACATCGCCCTCCGGCAGGCTGAGATAGGGCTGCACCCTGCCGTGCACGTGCATCAGCTCCAGGCGCCTGTTGACCAGCACTGCCACCTGGGCATACTCGGCGAAGACGAGTTCCCGCATCTGCTGCTGCCAGGACAGGGCGGGCAGCAGCGGGCTGACGGGAAGATGGCTGGCCACAGCCGGGTCCGGTCGAGCCGGCAACAAGGGTTCGGCCGCTTTGTTTTGTGGCCCCAGCCGCTGATAGAGCCTGAGTGGGGCATCCACCGCCTTGAACAGACTTTCCGTCTTGCCAATGCTTTCCGAGACCCCCAGTTGCAGATACGCTCCAGGATTGAGGGCATAACGAAAGCGGGTCATCAACCGGGCCTGGGTCTGCCGATTGAAATAGATCAGCAGGTTGCGGCAACACAGCAGGTCAAGCTTCGAAAAGGGGGCATCGGTGGTCACATCATGCACGGCAAAAATCACCCGCTCGCGCAACTCCTTGCCCACCTGATAGGCGTCGCCCCGTTTTTCGAAGTAGCGCTGCAACAATTCAGATGGCACATTTTCCACGGCCTTGGCGGCATAAATACCCCGGCGGGCGCTATCGATGTTGTCCGGATCGATGTCCGTGGCGAAGATTTTCACCGCCGGCGCATGTTCCAGCTTTTCACTGAACTTTTCCACCAGCAGAGCCAGGGAATACGCTTCTTCTCCGGTGGCACAACCCGCCGACCAGATTCTGAGTGTCCCATCCGGACCTTTCCTGTCGGCCATTTCCAGCAACAGGGCATCCAGTCGTTCAAACACTTTACGGTCGCGAAAGAACCCGGTCACGGCAATAAAAATATCCTTGATCAGCCTGCGGGCCTCGTCGCGGGACTGCCTGACCAGCTGCAGGTATTCGCCGAGGCTGTCGATGTGATTGGCCACCAGCCGCCGTTTGATCCGTCTGAGCAGCATCGGACCCTTGTAACGCTGGAAGTTGAACCCGGTTTCGTTTTCCAGAAGCTCCAACAAAATCCGTAGCATGTCGGTATCGTCAGGAAGGGCTGCATCCACCGTCTGCCGACTCAGCCGTACCAGCTCCAGCAGTTCCTGCCCCATGGCCTCCGGTGTGCGGATAAAATCCGTCAGATAGAGATTGATCAGCGCCTCCGGCAGCGCTCTGAACGCGGCCGTTTCCGGTGCCTGGGCCAGCACCCAGCCACCAGCCGCCTTGATTTCCTGCGCGCCCAGGATGCCGTCCTGGCCTGTGCCTGACAACAGAATACCGATACAACGCTCAGGGTAATTCTGGGCAAGGGACGAAAACAGGATGTCGATGCCATGGCGCGGGCCGGGCATGCTGAAAGGGTTCACGCTGAAGTGCCTGTCCTCCACGGTACAGCGCTGGCCCGGCGGACACACATAGAGCGTCTCGGCGGCAAGCGTCATTCCCGCTTTGACGTCCACCACCGGCAAGACGGAGAATTTCGTCAACAACCTGCTCAAGGCACTGGGCTGTGAGGCATCCTGGTGCTGGATCAGCACGAAGGCCATGCCGTGGCGGGTCGGCAGCGTGGGCAGCAGCGCTTCGAAGGCTTCCAGCCCTCCTGCCGAAGCCCCTATTCCCACGATAAAAACCGGGTCTTTCCCAGGCTTGCTGGCTGTCATGAAGCGTTCGTCATAAAGAGTTCCCGGGCAGGTTCAGGCCACATCAGGGTCGATGGAGAATTCACTGATCGATCGTACCAACTGCGCCACCGATCGGGCTTGCATTTTCTGCATGACGTTGGCCCGGTAGATTTCCACGGTACGTTGGCTCAGGTTCAATTCACTGGCGATCACCTTGCTGGCCTTGCCGTTGATGATGTAGTCAAGCACCTCGGTTTCACGCGGGGTCAGGGTCTGCAGGCGGGCCTTTATCCGCTGCTGCTGCTCCAGCACCTGGCGATCCTGCCGGTTCACTTCAAAGGCCCTGGCCACGAGCTCCAGCAATCGACCATTGTCGAAGGGTTTCTGGATAAAATCGAAGGCACCGGCTTTCAGTGCCTGCACCGCTGTGGGCACATCGGCATGACCGGTCATGAAGATAATCGGCAGCACGGACCCGATCGCCACCAGATCTTCCTGCAAGCCAAGCCCCGACATGGTGGGCATCTGGATATCCAGCAACACACAGCCGCGCAGCTCGACATGGTAGTCATCGAGGAAGCTCTCGGGACTCGCATAGGTTTTCACTGCAAATCCCGACGCTTCCAGAAACACCCGAAGGGAGTCGAGAACAGCCTCGTCATCATCGACGATAAAAACGCTTTCCACGGTTTCTTTCATCAGTTTTCCTGTCCATTCGGCTTGCGCAGCACAGATATGCCCAGTTCCTGACTGATTTCAAAGCTACGCAGTGACTGGGCGAAAATTTTTATAAACAAGTCCTGCAGGCGGGCGGGGTCGACCTCACCCCGCTCTATCAGCTGACAACCCGCCTGGGCATAATTGTTGATGGCCGTCAGGGGCTGATTGAGGCGGTGGAGGATCTGCCCGATATCGTCCTCAAATGCCTGTTTCTCAACGGCTGACCGAGTACTGTTGCTACTGTTCTGTCCCCGGTTTTCACCCTGGGCTTCATTGTTTTCCATGCCAAGACTCCTCCCCTTGGTCCAGACCTTGCTGCTACCTCCTTCCATCCTCCCGCGATGACGCACGACGATGCCGCTTCGGACAACCAGCCTGAAGGCACTCTGCCATTACGTAGAAATACTTAGATGAAACTACTGATAGGCAGACCTGCTGACGATTTATATAGTGACAGCCACGATTCGGCAAGTAAAAAACGATCAATCAAACAGGAGCGTCTCGCCATGACTGATACCAAGGACAATATTTTTGTTTTGAACCGGGCTCTCGGCAAGGACCAGAACGGCTGCCAGCATTGTATGCGGAGAAACCTTTGCCCCGTCTCTGAAGCGGCGGGCACCCAATTGTATCAGGGGGCTAACGGCGGTATCTCCCAGAAAAATGTGCGGCAGGGTCAACATGTATTCAATGCCGGAGAGGATTTTCATGGCATTTACATGATCAAGTCCGGTTTTTTCAAATCCTATTTCATGGATTCGGATGGGGAAATACAGGTTACCGGGTTCTACTTTCCCGGTGAAGTCTTCGGCATGGATGGCATCGAAAGCGGCCAGTACAGCCACAGCGTTGAAGCACTCGATACCGGCAGCATCTGCAGGATTCCCTGTGACCTGCTTCTGACGGCGACAAGCCATGGCACACCTGCCGACAACATGAAGCGCTCAGCGGGACAGCAGAACCACCTGCTGCAGGCGCTGGTACGCATCATGAGCAAGGCCGGCACCCGGGATCGCCATCTGATTTTTGCCTTGGGAAAAATGAATGCCCGGCGTCGTTTTGCCACCTTCCTGCTGGACATTGCCGAACGGATGGCTCACAGCGGTTTCAGCAAGGCCGAAATCCATCTGTGCATGGGCCGCATCGATATCGCCAATTACCTTTGTCTGGCCATGGAGACGGTGAGCCGGATGTTTACCCTGTTCCAGTCCATGGGCATCCTGACTGTCAACCGCCGCGACCTGGTCATCACCGATATGGGGGCCTTGCAGGCCATCGTCGCCGGCGAGGCAGAGACCCTGCTGATGCTTGACAAGGCCAGTTAACGAAAGCTTCACGCTCATGAGGACGTCCATGTCCGCGTTCGCGATGCCCTTTGATGCTGCCCGCCCTAAGCTCAGCTGTGTCTGTGTCAGGCGGAAACCAGGGGCTTTTGCCCCTGCTCGTGATGGGCGCTGACTTTCTGCAGCATGCCAAGAACCTTGCGCAAGTCGACGGCCCCGGGTTTCCCGCCGGCCCCTGCTGTGCTCCGGGCAAAGGCCAGGGCATCGCCCATGGACAGAATGCCGGCCAGGGAGCCGTCTTCATTGGTCACCAGCAGGCGGCGCACGCCATTCTGCTCCATCGCGGTGATGCCGCTTTCGAGCGCTTCTTCCTGATGGCAACAACATAGTCTCTGCCCCTGCACGACCTGCGCAGCCTGCAAATGCCACAAGGGCTGATGATTGAGCATGGCCGCCATGGTGATATCCCGGTCGGTGACGATCCCGACAGGTTTGTTTTCGGCATTGACGACGGGAATGGCGCCGCAATCGTTGTCCCACATCAGGCGTGCAACATCTTCCAGATTGCTGTCGCTGTGACAGGTTTTGACCTGCGTGCTCATGGCTTCATTGATATACATTTTGCAAACTCCTTCTACAATGATACGGGCATGCAGTCTAAACCCGGCCTCTGCGCCAGCGTTTGACACAGGTCAAGCAGCGCTGCGCAGTCGCCGCTTGTGCATCCGGTAGCACCTTAGGGGGCCGGGATGACTGCCGCGAAGACCTCCTGCAAGTGTGTCGCCGGAATGAACTCGATCTCCTGTCGGATCCGCTCATCGATCTCGTCGAGGTCCTTGATGTTTTCCGCTGGCAGCACAATCCGGCTGATGCCGGCCCGGCGTGCGGCCAGCACTTTTTCCTTGATGCCGCCCACCGGCAGCACCAGCCCGGCCAATGTAATCTCGCCGGTCATTGCGGTGTCGCTGCGCACGGCCTTGCCGGTAAACAGTGATACCAGGGCGCTGGCCATGGTCACACCGGCAGAAGGCCCATCCTTGGGGATCGCGCCAGCCGGCACATGAATATGCACGCCGCTGCTGTGAAAGGCGGTCGCATCTATTCCCAGCGCCTCGGCCTGGGACCAGATATAGCTGAGGGCCGCCTGGGCGGATTCCTTCATGACCTCACCCAGTTGCCCGGTCAGAATCAGGCCCTTGCCGCCCGGTGTCTTTACCGCTTCGATGAACAACACGTCGCCGCCTGCCTCGGTCCAGGCCAGACCGGTGCTGATCCCCGGGGCAAAATTCCGGCGCCGGGTTTCAATGGCAAAACGTTCCGGACCCAGCAGGTCAGCCAGCTGTTGCTCGCTTACCGTAACCGGTTCATGATGGCCCTCGGCAAAGGGGATCGCGCACTTGCGTACCACCCGGGCAAGCTGCCGGTTCAGTTCCCGCACACCCGCTTCCCGGGTGTAGCGGCGGACGATCTGCAGGAGCACGGTTTCCGGCACCACGATCCGGGTGCTGTCCAGTTTGACATCGCGCAGTTGATTGGGCAGCAGGTAGCGCCGGGCAATTTCCGCTTTTTCCTCTTCGGTATAGCCGCTCAGGCGCAGGACCTCCATACGGTCCAGCAGGGGCCGGGGAATGGTATCCAGGGTGTTGGCCGTGGTGACGAAAAAGACCCGGGAAAGATCGAAGGACAGATCCAGGTAGTTATCGCGAAAATCCTTGTTCTGCGAAGGGTCCAGGATCTCCATCAGAGCCGCGGCCGGATCACCCCGATAGTCATGGCCCAGCTTGTCCACCTCGTCCAGCAGGATCAGCGGATTGTTCACCCCCTTGCGGCGCAGGGCCTGGATGATCCGTCCCGGCATGGCACCGATATAGGTTCTGCGATGCCCACGCAGTTCCGCTTCATCATGCAGGCCACCGAGGCTGATGCGTTCAAATTCGCGATTCAGGGCCTTGGCAATGGATGAGCCCAGCGAGGTCTTGCCGACACCCGGTGGACCCACCAGGCAGAGAATGGAGCTTCTTGCCGCCGGATTCAGTTTGCGCATCGCCAGATGCTCGATGATGCGTTCCTTGACCTCCTTCAGGTCAAAATGATCTTCATCCAGCACTTTTCGGGCCAATGCCAGGTCCAGCCGGTCGGCGCTGGAGGTGTTCCAGGGCAGTTCCGCCACCAACCGCAGGTAGGCATGGGTAAGCTGGTAGTCCTGAGCCGCCGGTGGCATCTTGCTCAGACGTTCGAGCTCTTTCTGGACGACCTTGCGTACGTCCTCCGGCAACTCGACGGCCTCCAGTTGTTGCCGCAACTCTTCGACCTCAGTCCTGTCCGCATCACCCTCCCCCAATTCTTTCTGGATGGTTTCCAGCTGCTGCCGCAACAGGTACTGGCGCTGTTCAGCCGAGACCTTGCTGGCCGCCTGACTGGCTATTTCCTGCTGCAGGGTCAGCACCTGGATTTCATGATTGAGGGCTTCATGCAAGCTGCGCATGGCCTCCAGGCGTGATGTGGCCTCATGAATGGCCTGTTGCTCAGGAATCTCGATCTTCAGCAGGGACGCCAGCACATAGACATGTTCCATGGGGTCTTTCAGGCTTTGCAACATTTGCGGCAGCATGCCCTTGGGCCAGTTGGAACTCATCAGGGCATCGATCTGGGCCGCCTGGTTGATGATATCGCGGTGCAGGGCTTCGGCCTCTTCGCTCGTGTCCACCGGCAGGGGCAAGACCTCATAACGGGCCTGTAGAAAAAGATGGCTGTCATCGAGCGCCATGATGCGTACCCGCTCCTGCCCGCGCAGGGTCAGGCTGATGGCATTGTTGCCATGACGCTCCAGACGGTGGATATAGGCCAGGGTGCCCACCTGGTAGAGATCATCCTGCCGCGGGTCATCGACATCGGCCGAACGTTGTGTGACCACCAGGATGGCCTTGTCCTCCTTCCCTGCCGCCTCTTCAATCGCGGCAATCGAACGGGGACGCCCGACCACCACCGGGTGCTCGATATTGATGAACAGAACCATATCCTTGACGGGCAGCAGAGGCAGTATGGTCTCAGTGACGGCAGTCATCATGAGCGCGCCCCCCTCGTGTTCAGCTGAATTCGCAGGATACCGTCCAGATATTCCCAACGAATGCTGTTCGTTTCAATACGGGCAGGCAGGATGATGCTGCGTTCAAACCGGGTGTAGCTGATTTCCAGTGAATGGCAGGCAAAGCCCTGCTGTAGCCAGCGGTCGCGCCGTCTGCCCCGAATCGTCAGCGTTCTGTCCTGTGCGGCAATCTCCACGTCGTCGGGTGAAACCCCCGCCAGCTCCACCTTGATGATCCAGCGTTCACCGGCATAGAACACGTCGGCGGGCGGCTTCCAGCTTGCAAAAAACATGAATTCTCCTTTTTTCCTGTGGGAAGCAGAAAACCTCTCTCTTTATACGCCCATGCTAAGCTATGGATCATTTCTGTTCTTGACCGGAGTCAACAAGCTGGCCCACGAAGACGCCACAGCCTCATTCAAAACTTCCCCAGGTCCGGAGGAATAAGCATGCATCATAAAATATCCACCCAGGCCATCCCGGCACTCATCACCCTGGGTCTCGTACTGATCCATCCCCTGCCTGCCCTGGCTCAGACAGACTTTGAGTCCGCTGCTGCCCGTTTTGATTGGGAACGCGGCGAGGCCTGTTTTCCCGTCAATGTCACCGACAGTGCCCGGCTCTATGATGTCTGCCTGAAACTGGGTTCGCTCAGCCCCTCTATCCGCTTCAGTCTGGCCAGTTCGCGGCCGCGCCAGTCGGCCCTGCCCGGCATGGCGACCTACAACCAGCAGGAGGGCCTGAGCATCCCCGTGGTACGGCTTTCCAACGGCAAGGTCTTCAGTAATGCCCGGCTCGCCGTGGCAGTGGACTCCGCCACCTCGGCACTGAGCTTCACCGTCACCGACACAAACAACATCACCCCGGATGACAGCCATTCAGTGGCCCGGCTATGGAATGAAGTCTTGCTGGAAGCCATTCGCCATGATTTTGCCCGTCCCACCGTCCATGCCCGCAATCTGTTTCATAGCGCAGTGGCCATGTACGATGCCTGGGCTGTTTTTGACGCACAGGCCACAGCTTACCTGCTGGGCAAAAGCGTCCATGGCTTCAGTTGTGATTTTACGGGTTTTCATTCCAGCAACATCGAAAGTGATCGAGCCACTGCCATCAGCTATGCGGCCTTTCGTTTGCTGACCCATCGTTTTAAAAACTCACCAGGTTCAGCAGACTCCCTGCAACGTTTTGCAGATCTGATGACGGGACTGAACCATGATATGGATCATGACTCGGTGGACTATGGCGATGGTGATGCCGCAGCGCTGGGCAATTACATTGCCCAATGCGTCATTGCCTATGGCCTGCAGGATGGGGCCAACGAAGCCAACGCTTATGCCAATCGCTTTTACACCCCGGTCAATTCTCCACTGGCACCCGAACTGCCAGGCAATCCCCTGATGGAGAACCCCAATCGCTGGCAACCGCTGGCCTTCGACGTGTTCAGGGATCAGAGCGGGAATATTTTCAGCAGCCAGGTCCCCGCCTTCGTGAGTGCTGAATGGGGCCAGGTAAAACCCTTTGCCCTGAGCCAGGATGACCTGACAATCCAGCAACGGGATGGCCATGACTACCGGGTCTATCACGATCCCGGTGCTCCCCCCGTGCTGGCGCCGGATGAAGTCGGTGACTTTCAATGGAACTTTGCCCTGGTGGCCCAGTGGTCTTCACATCTGGACCCCACCGACGGGGTCCTCTGGGATATTTCCCCGGCGTCCATCGGCAATATTCAGGATTACCCTGCCACTGGCGCAGGCCTCCGGGATTTTTACAAGGCCCTGAACGGTGGTGATCCTTCCATGGGCCATGAGATCAATCCTTACACAGGACAGCCCTATGTGCCCCAGCTTGTCCCGCGAGGTGACTATACCAGGGTCCTGGCAGAGTATTGGGCGGATGGCCCGCACTCGGAAACCCCACCCGGACACTGGTTTGTCATCCTGAATTATGTCAGCGATCATCCCCTGTTCAGCAAACACTTTGCCGGCACTGGCCCGGTCCTGGACGATCTGGAATGGGATATCAAAAGCTACCTGGCCCTGGGTGGTGCCGTTCACGATGCAGCCGTGACTGCCTGGAGCATCAAGGGCTGGTACGACTATGTGCGGCCGGTTTCCGCCATCCGTCATATGGCGGAAAAAGGCCAGAGCAGCGATCCGGAGGAGGTCAATTATGATCCCGAAGGCATGCCACTGATGCCGGGCTTCATCGAGCTGGTCAAACCCGGCGACCCCCTGGCCGGAAACGACAGCGGGAATATCGGCAAAATAAAACTGTTTGCCTGGCGGGGACCGGAGCAGGTGCCGGATCCGGCCCTTGATTATGCCGGGGTGGGCTGGATTCTGGCCGAAAACTGGTGGCCCTACCAGCGTCCGACCTTTGTCACGCCGCCCTTTGCCGGCTATGTTTCCGGCCACAGTACCTTCTCAAGAGCCGCCGCGGAAGTCATGACCCTGCTCACCGGCGATGCCTACTTCCCCGGCGGCCTGGGTGAATTTCATGCGCCCAAAAACGAATTCCTGGTGTTCGAGGAAGGCCCCGGCGTGGACCTCACCCTGCAATGGGCCACCTACCGGGACGCTTCGGACCAGACCAGTCTGTCCAGAATCTGGGGTGGCATTCATCCCCCTGTTGACGATATTCCCGGACGCCTGATCGGCGCCAAAGTGGGCGTGGCCGCGTTCGGCAGGGCACAGCAGTATTTTTCCGGTACAGCGCCGCCGTGATGCGGCCCTGTGACATGACAAACAGGCGTCAGCGCTGGCTGACGTTGACGCCTGGGTCCGATAGGCTCCTGATCAGAATTGCATCCGGAACCCCGCCGTGAAGCTTCTCCCCAGCGTGTCGAACAGGCTCTGGTTCGTCTGCGTGGCGCCACCAAAGCTGGCAAAATTCGCCACCACCGGAGGATTCTCGTCGAACAGGTTGTTGAGGTTGCCATAAATCTCCCAGGTGCCACCGTTGGTCAGATCGATGGTGTAGGACAGATTGAGATCGGTGTAGAACGCGCCTCTGACCGTGTTGTCATTGATGTCAATGCCTTCCACCTCGTCGATATCCAGCTTGCCACTGTCAATCCAGCGCTCCTGCAAAAAGATGTTCACCGGGCCGTTTCTGTAGGTGATACTCGACGTGATCTTGAATTCCGGCAGACTGCCAAGCCCAGTCTCCCCCGCACCATCGCGCTTCGGCGCACCCAGGTTGGTCGTGGAATTCTCATCCAGCCAGGTGGCAAAGAAGCGCCAGCGCAGGGCTTCAGCCCCACCGCCGAACAGATTCACATCGGTATTGTAGGCCATCTCCACATCAACACCCTTGACCTCGGCCTTGTTGATGTTCAGAAAGGTATTTTCAATCTCGATGATCTCGTTGTTCGAATCACGCTGAATCTGGGCGCAAAGGTCCTGCGCCCCGTTGAAACACTCGTCGACGATGCGTTGCGGCGTAAGCTGACCGATGGAACCCTTGACGATGATGTCGTACCAGTCGACGGACAGCGAGGCTCCTGGCAGAAAGGAGGGTTGGTATACCATACCCAATGTTATGGTATCGGCCTTTTCCGGTGCGACACTGGGATTCCCGCCATTGAAGACTCCCACCGTGAATTCCTGGTTATTGAACTCGGGATCATTGACGACACCACCCTGGCCCTGGCGATCGAGACGCTCTGCCAGCGTTGCGGCCCTGACGTCGCGGGACTCCGTGGCCCGCACCCGCAGGTCATCGGTAATCTGCCAGTCGATACCACCCTTCCAGGCCCAGATCGTGCCACTGCCGGTATAATCGGCCCAGCGCCCCGCCAGGCTGACATCCAGCCTCTGCACGCCGACCACATCGGAAACCAGAGGCACCAGGGTTTCCAGGAACACTTCCTTGACCTCCTGACTACCCCGGAGGTTGGGCGAGGTCGAGAATTGAAAGCCGGTCGGACGAATGCTGAAGCCATTCGGCACGCCCAGAATGCCTCTGGCCGGGTCATCCCGGGGAGCGATGACCAAATTGGTGTTGCTCGTGGGATTACTCGGATCGTCGACAACCTGACTGAGAGCTTCCCGGCGCCAGGTGGCACCAATCGCTGCAGAAACCTCACCGGCCCCAAAACCTTCCCACAGGGGACCATTGGCAGAGAAGTCAAAAATGTGCTGGTTCAGATTCGCTCTGATGATCTTCGCGGCCTGCGTGGTGAAGGTATGTTCACGCCCGCGTTCAAAACCCGTGTCCGCAAAAAACAGGGGCGTGGTGATGGTCTGCCCCTTGTCATCCTGACCCGTGACAAAATCAAGGGCCTCCTGCGAAGCATTGCCGGCGCCGAAGAGGTTGATGGGCACGCAGTTGCCATGGTTTTCAGGATCCAGCAGGGCCGAGCGGCACACGGTGGCGCCGGTAGCCGGATCGCTTACCGCGTCCAGGGCCAGGAATACCCTGTCGGTTCGGGTCCAGCCCAATTGCCGGGTGCGGCGCTCATTGCGGCCGTATTGATAGTAGCCGTCCACAGCCCAGCCCCTGAACATGCCCTGGTCGATCGTTGCCTTGAACCCGGTGGTCGCGGAGAAGGTGTTGTTTTCGTTCACCGATCTTTGCGTGGCAACATCGGCGCTACTCGCCAGGCGGGAAAAACCGAAGGACTCGAGCCCTTCATCCTGCATGATCTGACGGATGTTTTCGGGCAGGAAGGCGTTGTCCTGAAAGATTTTCGCCTGCCACAGGCTGAACATCAGGGCGGACCCTCCGGGCTGGTTGCTCTTGTTGTTGCCGTACATGCCCTGGACATAGACGTTGACATTGTCGTTGATGTCATAATCGAGATAGGTAAAGGCACTGCCTCTCTCGAAGCTCGGCGCCAGGGAAGCCGCACTGGGATCGGCAGCAATGTTGTCGCCGCTGCCACCGCCGAACTGCGGCGCGATGGACTGGGAGAAGGTGCCGGCATTGACCGCCGAAAGATCACTGGTGATGAAGGGCGTGGCGCTGCCATCCGACAAGAACTGCAAACGGTTCAGGGCCGAGCCGGGCTGATTGATCAGGCCGCCAAAGGTCCACTGCGTGGAGACGACATTGGGCGCAATGAGGTCCCGCGGACCCGTGGGGTCGGGATTGGTCACCGTGCCATAACCCTGGAACCAGTTGCGATCGTCAAAACTCTCCACCTGGTTCTGCTGAAAGGCATCAACCGAGAACAGCAGGTGGCCGCGCTCACCGAGGTCGGCGCCAAAGGAGAATTCGCCCTCCCAGTTTTCGTTGTCGCCACGGGTGGTCGCGCCACCCTGGAAATGACTTTTTACGCCGGTGAACTCGGTGTTGAGCACCATATTGACAACGCCCGCCACGGCATCGGTACCGTAGGCGGCGGAAGCACCGCCGGTCACCAGATCCACACGGCTGATCAGGGCCTCAGGCAGAATATTGATATCGGTGGAACCCAGGCGTGAGGAGGGCACCAAACGGCGCCCATCCAGCAGGTTCAGGGTCCGGTTGGTGCCCAGGCCGCGTAGATTCAAATTACCGGCACCGGGAGACGTCAGGAAAAAGCCTTGCGAGCTGGGCGTCGTATTGCCAAAAAACTGCGGCAACTGACTCAGGGACTCGACCAGAGTGCCCGGTTCCATGTTGCTCAGTTCATCGATGCCCACGGTCGTGACCGGTGTCGGTGTCTCAAAGCCGGAACGGCGAATACGTGAACCGGTAACCTGAATCTCATCGACCACCCCGGCAGCCTGGGTTCCCTGTGCACCATCCTGGGCATGCACCAGCGTACTCAGGGCCAGCGAAACCGCGAGGCCGCAAATGCTGCTTTTCTTTTTGAACAGGCCGGGACTTGTTTTCTGAAATGTTGGTTTGTCTGCTTGCTTTTGTTTTTTCATCATGCCCCCTGAAGATTTTTTACATTGGATAAATTGGATGACTTGGATAAAGTGTGTTGACTGCTCCTTACTTGTTACTCGTTACTTGACTGGTTCCCGCCTGCGCGGGAATGACCGCAGGCAAATTTCCGGCAATGTCCTGCATGCCTCGGATGCACAAAGCATTGATGGAAGCGACCGGAAAGTCAACGGTAATATTGCAAGAGCTTTACGTTATGCTATTGGATGATAAGCAACTGATTGACCGGCACGTCCGTCAGAATTTTTTCCCTGCCGGGCGCGCGCCCGTCACCCGGCCACAGCACCCGGACTTCATCGACCTTGCCCGCCTGGCCCAGGCCAAAATAGACTTCTGCCGGGTTCTGTGACAGGTAGTTGCTGCCGGCACTGAGCTCGCGCATCTGGGTGACGCCGTCCACGCTGACATAGATGCGGGCGCCAATGGCCTCGGTATTCGCTCGCTCACCGCGGACGCGGACATGGAGAAAATGCCCGTCGTTACCGCCATCATTGCGGTACAGCCGCGGCGACTGGCCATTATTGGCAACAAAGATATCAACATCTCCATCCCCGTCATGATCGAAGCACACGACACCCCGGCCCTGGCCCTGATCGACCAGTCCCAGTTCCACGGAGCGCTCGCTGAAGCTGCCATCCTGATTCGAGATGAAAAGCCGGGAACGATCCGCTTCGAAGGGCGCAGTAAAAAGCTTTTCATTGGTGCTGAAGCCGTTGACATGGAAAATATCCAGATGGCCGTCATTGTTGAAATCCGCCATGCAGCTACCCCAGCCCCAGCCTCCGATCCGCACCCCGGCCGCCTCGGTCACATCCTCGAAGCGGCCATCTCCCTGATTGCGGTAGAGGCGGTTGCCGCTGGCCCCCCAACTGACCGTTGACTGTTCCGGTGGCGGTCCATTGGGATCGAAGATGCTGGACACAAACCAGTCCAGATCACCGTCGTTGTCATAGTCGCCCACGGCCGCACCCATGCCGTTTTCATCGGAAATAGCATCCGTCGTCGACACGCTGAAGCTGCCGTTGCGCTGATTCAGAAAGACCTGGCTGCTGCCAAAATCGGCGGCAATCAGCAGGTCCGGCCAGCCGTCGTTGTCGATGTCGGCAAAGTTGCCGGTGAAGTCCTGCATCAGTCCGTCGGGAATACCCGCTGCCATCGTGACATTGCTGAAGGTTCCATTGCCGTTGTTGCGCCACAGATGGCGCCCGGGCTTATTGGCGCCCCAGTCTGAAAGATACAGATCCAGATCACCGTCCAGATCATAATCGCCAAAGGTCGTACTGAAGCTGTTGATGATGGCGCCATCGAGACCGGCCTCAGCGGTAACATCCTCGAAGCTGCCATCCTGCCGGTTACGCAACAGCCGACTCTGAAAAATCGTACCGTTGATGCCACCAACGAAGAGATCGAGCCAGCCATCGCCATCATAATCCGCGAAGCTTGCCCCCGAACCCACAGCACCGTTCAGGGCGACACCGGCGGCAGCACCAACTTCCGCAAAGCTGCCGTCACCGCGATTGCGAAACAGCAGGTTCGGCCCGATCGTGCCACGCGTGATATAGAGATCAACCCAGCCGTCACGGTCGAAATCTCCGGCCGCCACGCCTGCCACCATGCGCTGGCGGTCCAGGCTGATGCCTCCTGCCGGAGCGCTGAAACCATGGACGTAGTCAAAGCCGGCACTCTGGGTAACATCGGTGAACTGCCAGGCCAGCGCGACAAGCCTGGCTTCCAGCGTAAAGGCGCCGGTTTTATTCGACGCCGTACTGTTGGATGCGACTTCCAGGGTATAGCGTCCGGCATCCAGTTCCAGCCTCATCGTGGAATGAGTGCCTGACAGTTCTCCGGCCTGAATCAGGCTGCCATTGCGTCCGGCACCTGCCAGCAGAAAGAGTTGCCCGGGCTGCCCGCCGGCATCCAGTTCGAAAGTGACGGTAGCCTGTTCTGCCAATGCAAAGGGATAGTAACGGGCCAGGTCACCCGCCACCGGGGAATGGCTGGCCGGACACTCAGCTTGCCATTCAGCCTGCAAAGAAAACGGCAGGCTGCGCGGCTCCCGGCAGGGATCGGGCAGCACCGTGACCGTGGCCTGATCTTCCAGCAATAGCTCACCATTGCGACGAATTTCCAGATTCAGTCTGTAGTCACCGGCATTGCTTTCGGGAATGCGCAGCAGATTGAAATTGAAGAGCTTGGTCAGTTTCGCACTGAGGGCCATCTCCGGATCGGCCACCGCCTTGAAACCCAGCGGATGAATATAGGAAAACAGCCCGGCATTCGTATCCGCCGTCAGGTAATAATCCACGGGCTGACCCAGGGCCGGCCCCGGAAACACATTCAGGGCCAGATCGAAAGACTCGCCTTCAAACAGACTCAGGTTGGAGCCGCCGTTCTCCTGACTGCCGTTCACCTGGCCGCCGTTCAATCGAAGAGTAGCCTGCAATGCGGGGCTGTCCCTGTCCTGCGGATCACTGTCCAGCAGAAATTCCTCCACGGCATCGAGCCCGTCGCCATCGGCATCGGCAGCACTCAGAGACAGGCCATCGATAAAGTCGAGAACCTCTGTCGCCGTCGGCGGACTGCCACGCAATGACGACACGGAAGCGTCGATGGTCCCCGCGGCATTGCAGGCAGGGGGGGCCTCCCCGGCAATGAAACCGGAAACTTTGCTGCTGCCGCTTACGGCCAGACTGTAGGCGCTGACCTCGAAGCCGGGTTGTATCCTGGGCACGGTGAAAAACGGCGGAAAGCTGCATTCTTCAAGTTCGAGGTCTACCGCCTCCAGGCAGAACAGCAGACCTGCCGAGTTTACATCCCTTGCCTGAATGCCTCCAGGAAGTGCCCCGGTAAACTCAGAAATATGACCAGCGGTATCGTAGAGCAATATCTTGTTGCGGTTGCGAAAAACAGTCCCCGGCCGGACCTGCACGCTGTCACCGGCACAGACTCCGGCCAGAGTGGCGAGCTCCCGGGCGCTCAATTCGGGAAGCGCAGCGCTGCCTTGACTCCAGCTGGCAGACAGCAGCACAAACAGCAAAAACCCTGGGAGCAGCGGGGCTGTCCTGATTGTTTTATTTATTGGTCCACGCATCACGGCAGAATAATCATCCCCCGAGTCAATGTCCACGAGATATTCCCCTGTCAACTCCTGCCAGAAGGCGGGGTGGCCGTGTGCAGGCTTGGTGATCGCCGATCTGCGCGGTATGATGCCACCATGACTTCCCTGTTCAGCAACACCCCCCCAGACTCTGCGAGCGTTGACACGCCCTTCAGCGTCAGCGAACTCAACCGTGCCGCACGCTATCTGCTGGAGGAGAACTTCCCTGCCATCCTGGTGGAGGGGGAAATTTCCAACCTGGCCATGCCGGCTTCCGGTCACTGGTATCTGACCCTGAAAGATGAGGCCGCCCAGGTGCGCTGCGCGATGTTCAGAAACCGCAACCAGCTGCTGCGCTTTCGCCCGCGCGACGGCATGCAGGTGCTGGTCAAGGCCAGAGTCAGTCTTTATGAAGGCCGGGGAGACTTTCAACTGCTGATCGAGCGCATGGAAGAACTGGGCGATGGCGCCCTGCGGCGTGCCTTCGATGTTCTCAGGGAGAAACTTTTCAAGGAAGGGCTCTTTGATGCCCGGCACAAGAAAAAACTGTCCGCCCTGCCCCGCCATGTCGGTGTGATCACCTCCCCCACCGGCGCCGCCATCAGAGACATCATCAGTGTCTTCGGACGACGCTTTCCCGCCATCAAAATCACCATCATTCCGGTGGCCGTGCAGGGTCAGGGCTCGGCGGCCGAAATGATCCACGCCCTGGCGCTGGCAAACCGCCGGGAAGGCTGCCTGGAAGACCTGGATGTGTTGATCGTCAGCCGTGGCGGTGGCTCACTGGAAGACCTCTGGAGCTTCAATGACGAAGGCCTGGCACGGGCCATCTTCGCCAGCGAACTGCCCGTCGTCAGTGCCGTGGGCCATGAGGTGGATTTCACGATTGCCGATTTTGTCGCCGACCTGCGCGCCGCCACGCCCTCGGCGGCGGCGGAACTGCTCAGCCCCGACCAGCAGGAATACCGGCAGTTGCTGCGAACCAAGGCCCAGAAATTACAGGCCCTGATCCGTGCCCGCATGGCACAGGATGGCAAACGCCTGGCCTGGCTGGCCCGGCAATTGAAACATCCCGGGCGCCGCCTGCAGGAACAGGCCCAGCGTCTGGATGAGCTCGAAGCCCGGCTCCGGCTGGCCTTCAACAATCATCTGTTCCGGACCCGCTCCCGCATCCGGCATCTGTATACCAGCCTGCTGCTGCACTCCCCGCTCAATACCATCAGGCACCTCAAACAGGACAACCTCAACCTTGGCAAACGCAATCTGAAAGCCATCATCCAGGGCTTGCAGCAAAAACGGCAGGCCCTCGCGGAGCAGAGCCATGCCCTGCACACCGTCAGTCCGCTGAGCACCCTGAGCCGGGGTTATTCCATTACCGGGACCGCCACTGGGAAAGTGATCCACAGCGTCACTCAGGTACGGCCAGGCGAGCACCTGATCACCCGCTTACATCAGGGTCGGATTTTTAGTACAGTGGACTCCCTTGCCGAAGAGGACGAGCCATGAAGTATGTTTTCCTGTCGCTATTTTTAGCCATCAGCGTGGTCTGCCATGCCCAGGGTATTTCTTCAGCCCTGCCAACCCAGGCAGCCGTACCCGGCGGCGTTGCCATTGTGGAGATTCCCGGGCAAAAAGCTGTTGCCCGGGCGTTCTATAACAAGCAGCGGGTGATGCTGGTCAGCCAGGACGAGCGCCAGCTGGCTTTGGTAGGCATTCCGCTTTCGGCAAAACCCGGCGAGCATCATCTTCAGGTTGAGGAACGTAAGGGCGAACGCTTTTCCATCGCTTTCTCTGTTGCCGCCAAGACCTATCGCGAACAACATCTGAGCATCAGCAACGAACGCCAGGTAAATCCCAACCCGGCAGACCTGGAACGCATCAGCCGTGAAAGCCAGGAAATGAATGCCGCCTTTTCCACCTGGACGGAACCGGAAATGGCTGTCACGCATTTTGCCGTGCCCACAGCGGGTATCAAAAGCGACAGTTTCGGGTTCCGGCGCTTTTTCAATGAACAGCCGCGCAGCCCCCATTCCGGCATGGACATAGCCGCCCCGGAAGGCACGCCCATCATCGCGCCGGCAGGCGGAACCATCGTGGCCACCGGCAACTACTTCTTTAATGGCAACACCATCATTCTGGATCACGGCCATGGCCTGATCACGCTCTACTGTCACATGAATGAAATTGATGTGGCAGTGGGTCAACAGGTAGAGGCCGGCGAGCAGATCGGCAAGGTTGGCCAGACCGGACGGGTCACCGGGCCCCATCTGCACTGGAGCGTCAATCTCAACAATGTCAGGGTGGATCCGGCACTTTTTATCAATTGAGGAGCACCTCCGGCACTTCAGAGCTTCCTCAAGGAATCCATCCTCTTGCTTTGCTGCATCCCCGTCTGCGCGGGGATGACGACAAGATGAATTTCCAGAGCTTCCTTAATCATTTCCTAACAATTTGCTGCTAAGGTTCCCCGGATTGCAACATTCTGGTGAGACCATAGCCGCAATACACACCAGGGTAGCAAGGGTGACAGCAGAAAAAATCAGAAAAATTCGGGGCCTGAAAATTTTCAGGAAAAGCCACCCTGCCATAAAGAAATTACAGGAAGAACTGGATGGCCCGGAAATTCATGGTCACAAACTCTGGTTTTCAAGCTATTTCATCATGGATTATCTGAAAGCCAGGCCCCCGCATCAGCAGGCTAAAATCATGGAAATTGGTTGCGGTTGGGGACTGCTCGGCATTTATTGTGCGAAAAAATTCGCTGCGGCGGTCACTGCTGTGGACGCCGATAAACATGTATTCCCCTACCTCGATCTGCATGCAGAGGAAAACCAGGTCAATATTGTGACCCGACACCAACGCTTCGAAAAGCTCTCTGCCCGTTCCCTGAGAGCCCAGGATATGATTCTGGGGGCAGACATCTGCTTCTGGGATGAACTGCTGGAACCCCTGCTGAGCATGATTACGCTGGCCGTCGCCCAAAAGGTGCCCACCATCATCCTTGCCGACCCCGGCCGCTCTCCCTTTCTGAAACTGGCCAGACGCTGCCGGAAACTGTTCAACGCCGAACTGCGACAGTGCACCATCAGCAGCCCTGTCGCCGAGGAAGGGTATCTATTGATTATCAGAACTCCACCCGAATCTTAGGCGCCGGCACCGGAAACCATGATCACTATGAGTACAACACCAGACCTCAACAATCCGGAATACTATATCAACCGCGAGTTGAGTCTGCTCGAATTCAACCGCCGTGTGCTGGCACAGGCGACCAATCCGGATACGCCACTGCTGGAACGCCTGTTTTTCTTGTGTATTGCCAGCTCCAACCTGGATGAGTTTTTCGAAATCAGGGTGGCCGGACTCAAGCAACAGGTTGTCTATGGTTCGGTCTATCGCGGCCCCGACCGGCTCGGGCCATCCGAACAGCTCAGCCGCATCAGCGAGCTGACCCACCACCTGGTGGAGCAGCAATACCGGATACTCAACGAGGAAATTCTCCCGGCCCTGGAAAAAAACGCCATTGTCTTTATCCGCCGCGCCGACTGGACCCAGAAACAGGCCGAGTGGATCAAGAGCTATTTCAACCGGGAGCTGATGCCGGTGCTGAGCCCCCTCAGTCTGGACCCCGCCCACCCCTTTCCCCAGGTGCTCAACAAGAGTCTCAACTTCATTATTTCCCTGGAAGGCAAGGATGCCTTTGGCCGCAATTCCGGTATTGCCATCGTGCAGGCGCCCAGATCCCTGCCGCGGTTGATTCAGTTGCCATCTTCCAGTTCCAATCATGATTACGACTTCGTGCTGCTGTCGTCCATTATTCACAATCACGCCGCCGACCTCTTTCCAGGCATGAAGGTCACCGGCTGCTACCAGTTCCGCGTCACCCGCAATGCCGACCTCTTTCTCGAAGAAAAGGAAGTGGATGACCTGATGCTGGCCCTGGAAGGCGAGTTGCCCTCACGCCGCTTTGCCGAGGCCGTACGCCTGGAAGTGGCGGATAACTGCCCCCAGGAAATGATTGATTATCTGATGCACAAGTTCAATCTGTTGCCTGCGGATGTTTATCAGGTCAATGGTCCGGTCAATCTCAACCGCCTCATCAACGTGCCGGATCTGGTGGCGCGGCCCGATCTCAGGTTTCCGGTTTTCACCCCGGACATTCCCGGCCGCCTGCTGAAATCCGTGGATATTTTCGACACCATCCGCAAGGGTGACATCCTGCTGCATCACCCCTTCCAGTCTTTCGCGCCGGTGGTGGATTTTTTGCGGCAGGCTGCCGCCGACCCTGAAGTGCTGGCCATCAAGCAGACGCTGTATCGCACCGGCGATGACTCCAGTGTCGTGGATGCATTGATCGCGGCCGCGCAGGCCGGCAAGGAAGTCACCGTGGTGATCGAACTCCGGGCGCGCTTTGACGAGCAGGAGAACATTGAACTGGCCAACGAGCTGCAAGCCGCCGGAGCCCACGTTTCCTATGGCGTGGTCGGGCACAAGACCCACGCCAAGATGATTCTGGTGATCCGGCGCGAAGGCCGGCACCTCAAACGTTTCGTGCATCTGGGTACCGGCAACTACCATCCTGTCACCAGTCGTCACTACACCGATTACGGCATTCTCACCAGTGACATGGCGCTCACCGACGATGTCCAGAAAGTGTTCCAGCAGCTGACATCCATGGGCAAGGCCGGCAAGATGAAAAAAATTCTCCAGGCACCTTTTACGCTGCACAAGGCCATGCTGGAACTGATTGGCCGGGAAGCCGCCAATGCCCGGGCCGGGAAAGCGGCGCGCATCATCGCCAAAATGAACTCACTGGTGGAACCCCTGATCATCCATGCCCTGTATGAGGCCTCCCAAGCTGGCGTCAAGATAGATCTGATTGTACGCGGTATGTGTTCCCTGCGCCCCGGCATCAAGGGGGTCTCGGACAATATTCAGGTCCGCTCCATCATTGGCCGATTTCTGGAACACGAACGCATTTATTACTTTCACAATGAAGGCGACTATCTTATCTACTGCTCCAGTGCCGACTGGATGGAAAGAAATTTCTTCCGCCGCATCGAGACCTGTTTCCCGATCGAAGACAAGCGCATGAAGAAAAAGGTTCTGAAGGAAGGCTTGCAGTATTATCTTTCCGACAACACCCAGTCCTGGCTGTTGCAAAGCGATGGCAGTTACAAGGCCAGCACCCCCGGCAATGCCAAACCCCGTTGTGCCCAGACTAACCTGCTGGAAAACCTGCTGGATTAGAAAATCAAAGGGGTCAGAGTAATTTGATTTTATTCACCAACATTTCTGAAAATCAAATTACTCTGACCCCTTTGATTTGACCCCTTTGATTTAATCAGCAATCAGCCTGGAAAAATTCCTCAACACCTGCGAGGCCCCGGGGGTGTCTTCAACATCCGCGAGTAATTGGGGCACATCCATCCCCTCCGCCATCAGTGCCTGTCGGCGCTCATGAATGTAGGCTCGCATGATGTCGGCATCGAATTCCGGGTGAAATTGCAGGCCCCAGACCCGCTCCCTGAAACGCACGGCATGATGGGCTTCAAACGCGTTGGCCGCCAGCACCAGACTGTTTTCAGGCAGCTTCACCACACTCTGGGAATGACTGACATGCACCGGAAAGCAAGCGGGGATTCCGGCAAACAGCGGATCATTCAAGGCTTCAGGGGCGAGCCGTATTTCGGTGGTACCCATTTCCCTGCCATCCAGATGAAAATCCACCCGGCCTCCGAGGGCATGGGCCAACAGCTGATGACCATAGCAGATACCCAATACTGGCATATCTTTTTCAATGGCATCGCGCAGATACGTGGCTGTTCGCTCACTCCAGGGCAATCCGTCCGTCACCATCGCCGGTGAGCCCGTAATGATCATCCCGGCAATATTGTCGGCAACCGGCAGAGTTTCTTCAGCGCAAACCTCGACAGTCTGAAAACGACTGTGCGGCAGCGCCATGCCCGCCATGATCCAGTGTTCGAAATCGCCCCGTTGAGGTGGCACACTGCCCACAGTACGGCCGGTCTTGATAATCAATATGTCTTTCATCTTCCCAAGTATACGGATGTATTGTTATGAATCGGATCGGGCGCCTTGCCGGTTTTTCAGAATCTTGCGCTTGCGTGCAACCTGCTGGGGTGTCAGGGACTGCTCATCCCTGGTATAGGGATTTTCATCGCTGCGCAATTCGATGCGCACCGGGGTTCCTTCCAGTTTGAGGTATTTGCGGAAGGCCTTTTCGAGGTAACGGCTGTAACTGTCGGGCAGTTTTTCGGTCTGCTTGCCGTGAATCACGATCAGGGGTGGATTCTGTCCCCCGGCATGGGCATAACGCAATTTGACCCGGCGTCCGTTCATGATCGGCGGTGCATGATCCGCTGTCGCTCGTTCCAGAATCTGGGTGAGTGTATTGGTCACCAGCTTTTTACTCGCTGATGCATAGGCATTGTTGACAGATTTGTACAGGTCACCCACGCCCGTGCCATGCAATGCAGAAATAAAATGGATTTTTGCGAAATCCACGAACACAAAGCGGCGGCGGATTTCTTTTTTGACCTGATCCTTGTCATACTCCGTCATGCCGTCCCATTTGTTGAGGGCAATCACCAGAGCCCGGCCGGTTTCCAGCACATAACCCAGCAGATGCAGATCCTGCTCCACGACCCCCTCCCTGGCATCCAGCAGCAGGATGACCACATGGGCATCCTGTATGGCCTGCAGGGATTTGACCACGGAAAATTTTTCGACGGTTTCCTTCGTTTTGCCACGTTTGCGGATACCGGCGGTATCAATCAGGGTATATTTCCTGCCCTGCCGTTCAAAGGGAATGTAGACACTGTCCCGTGTCGTACCCGGCATGTCGAATACCACGACCCGTTCCTCACCCAGCATGCGGTTGACCAGCGTGGACTTGCCGACATTGGGCCGGCCGGCTATCGCAATCCTGATGCCCTGGCTCTTTACCGCAACACTGTCTTCCTCACCGGGGACCGGAAATTCTGCCAGGCAGGCATCCAGCAGGGGATTGACACCCCGCCCCTGACTCGCTGCAAGACCAAAGACATGCTCGAAGCCAAGCCGGTAGAAATCCGTCAGTGCAATATCCTGATCCAGACCGTCGACCTTGTTGACGACGAGAAAAACCGGCTTGGTTTTCTTGCGCAGATAGTCAACGATATGCTGATCTCCCGGAGTGAGACCATCCCGGGCATCGACCATCAGCAACACCAGATCGGATTCTTCTATGGCGAGCAGGGACTGCTCCGCCATTTTGAAATCTATTCCTTCATCACTTTCATTGATACCACCGGTATCAATCACGATAAAAGCACGCTCTGCATGCCGGCAATCACCATATTGGCGGTCACGGGTAAGCCCGGCATAGTTGGCGACAATAGCGTCACGAGTCCCGGTAAGACGATTAAACAGTGTGGACTTGCCTACATTCGGCCTGCCCACCAGAGCAATAACGGGAATCATACTGAAGACCTTTGATGGGACGCTGGTTCAGCGTACCTGAAGCGCGACCAACCTGCCGCCGTTGCCAAACACATAGAGAGTATCGCCACGGGCCAGCATATTCGCCCGGACCCCGGAACGCTCCACCCGGGTTCTGCCCACGAAACGCCCGTCCACCTGGGAAAGAACATGCACATAGCCTTCGAAATCACCCACCGCCACGTAGTTGCCGAAGCTGATCGGCGCCGACAGGGGACGCAAGTCGAGCTTATCGTTTACCCAGACGGCTTCATCCTGCCCGGCTCGATAGGCTTTGACGTGCCCCTTCTCATCACACATATAAAAATTGCCGAAACCGGCACTGCCGCCGTTGTAACTCGATTCCTTGACCTGCCAGCGTTTCTGCCCGGTCACCACATCGATGGCCACCAGATAACCGTGATAGCCGGACACCAATACAGCACCATCATCGAGATAAAGCTCGCCATCGATGTCGACCATACGGTCAATTTCCGAACGGCCCGTTGGCAATGACACCCGTTGTTCCCAGCGCAGCGTTCCGTTATCGGCTGCCACCGAGACCACCGTACCGTTGGCATGGGCCGACAACACAAAATCATCGACAATCAGTGGCGAACTGGTGCCGCGCAGACTGAGGGCCGGAACCGTGCTTTCATAAATCCAGACCTGGGCTCCGGTTTCGACATTCAGACCGATCAACTTGCCGTCGACCGTCTGCACCACCACGATCCGGCCATTGGTTTTCGGAGCCGACAACACTTCACTGGAAACACCGGCACGCCAGCGTTCATCACCGCTATCCTGCTCCAGAGCCACCACCTGGGAGTTTTCCGACCCGACCAATACCAGTCCTGATCCGACACCGACCCCCCCGGTAACAGGCAACTTCAAACGCTTGCGCCAGCGGGTACGACCGGACTCACGATCCACCGCCACCACCACCCCGTTACTGCCGGCAGCATAAATCATGCCACCGTCGATGGCCGGCATCAATGTATTGTATTTATCGCCCTGACCACTGCCGACATTCACACTCCACTGTCTGCGAATGGACACCTCCGGTTTGAAACTCACCAGTTCGGCAGGCCCCTCGACTTCCTCGTCTTTGAACATGTTCTTGAACATACTGCATCCAGGCAGTACCACGGCAGAAAGCAAAATCAAAAACAGTGTGCGTCGCATCATGTTGTCATGCCGTTCAATGAATGTTATCCCGGTTCCAGAGCCATCTCTGGAAGCTGACTCAGCCTTCGGCGAGATCCTGTAATTTAAGCTCCAGCAGAGGCGCATTGGCGGAATTGGAGAGCGCTCGCTGATAAGCCGCCCGTGCCTTGTCTGTCTGCCCCAGGGCCAGATGGGCATCGCCTTCCACCTCGGCATAGCTTCCCGCAAAAGCGCCGACATCTGCCACGTTCAACAATGTCAGAGCCCGCTCTGCATCACCCTGTGCCAATACGACCCGCGCCAGCCGCAACCTGGCGGTGAACAGCAGCCCCGGATCGGCTTCCTTGAACAGTCCCATGGCAGCATGGTCGAGGATCCAGCTCAGTTCCGTTTCAGCCTGATCGAGATTGCCCTGGCGGACCTGCACCGCTGCCATCAACAACGCCGACAACCTGGCATAGGTGCTGTTTTCATAGTCGTTTCTCAGTTGGCTGTTCAGAAATTCAGCCGTACTGAATTCTTCTGCCGACAAGGGCTCGCTGGCATCGAGCTTCGCGGTGTCAAGAAGCTCCTCATAAAGCTCCGAGGCTTCTGTGTCATACCTCTGTTCCATTGCCTCCCACTGGCGGAAGGCAAACAAGCCCAGCAGGATGACCGCCACTGCAATCAGCAGGGACTTCCCGTTGTCCTTCCACCACTGTTTCAAGGCTTCTATCTGTTCTTCTTCGCTATGTGCCGCCAAACCCCATACTCCCGATTGCTGCTTTCAATGGCTACGTTCAAACCTTGCTGTCAATTTCTGCTGTTACTTGCCGGGGCCGGCATCACACGCCTGGTGCTGTCGTCTGCCCGAAGGCTGACCCGGGTGGCCTGCCCGACCCACGCACCGACCTGCTCCGGGCTGATCGATACCGACTCCCCCTGATCATCCAGCATGCGGCCCCGGATCCGGAGCTGCCCCGCGTCCTGTTCCAGTATAAGAGCACAACGGGCTCCACTTCTGAAGGCCTTTTTGAGCTGGGTATTATATTTACCCGCTCCACAGTGCGTCAAAACCCTGAGACCCGGAATCCCGGCCCGTAGTTCCCGTGCCAGCAACAGCGCCCTTCCCTGCACCGGGGCTTCCGTGACCACGATATACACGTCGGCACTCTGGTCCAGTCCCTCGGGAAGTGTGGCAGTCTCTTCCAGCAACAGGATCAGACGCTCCAAACCCAGCGCGAAACCAGCCGCCGGCGTATCACTGCCGCCCAATTGCCGGGCCAGGCCATCGAAGCGGCCCCCTGCACAGACGGTGGCCTGCGCCCCCAGATACGGTGTGGTCCATTCGAACACGGTACCGTTGTAATAATCCAGTCCCCGTACCAGTGTCGGCCGGATGAGTGCGCTTATCCCCGCCTCTGCCAACAGCGCCTGCATGGCTGCAAATTCAGCCCTGGCCGCAGCATCGATATAATCAGCAAGCTGCGGGGCCTGCTCAAGCACTTCCTGGGTTCCAGGCTCTTTGCTGTCGAGAATGCGCAGCACATTGCTGTCCAGGCGGCGCTGGCTGTCTGCATCCAGTGCATCCCGGTGCTGCTGCAGATATTTCTTCAGGTCGGCGCCAAACCTGGCCCGGTCTTCCGGCTTGCCCAGGTTGTTGATTTCCAGGCCCAGAGCCGAGCTGACGCCCAGTTGCCGCCAGAGGTCGGCACTGAGCATGATCAGTTCCGCTTCAATAGCCGGGCCGCTCATGCCGAAAGCTTCCACCCCCAGCTGGTGAAACTGACGATAGCGGCCTTTCTGCGGACGCTCATGGCGGTACATGGGCCCCATATACCACAATTTTTGGCTCTGGTTGTAAAGCAGGCCATGCTGTTCGCAGGCCCGCACACAGCAGGCCGTACCTTCCGGACGCAGACTCAGACTGTCGCCATTGCGATCCTGGAAGGTATACATTTCTTTTTCGACAATATCGGTCACTTCACCGATGGAACGCTTGAACAACTGTGTCTGTTCCAGCACCGGAAACCGGATTTCCTGGTAGGCATAGGACGCCAGCAGGGATCGTGCGATCTCTTCCAGGTGCTGCCAGACCGGGGTCTGGTCCGGCAGGACATCGTTCATACCGCGAATGGCTTGTATCTTGTTCAAAAAAAATTCCTAGGGTTCCAGCAAAACACGGGCCGTGTTGTCAGAACGGATATTGGAACTGAAATCCACCTGCCGGGCATTGATCACCAGTTCATCCAACATCCAGGCATTCCCCAGCAACACATCAAAGGGAGCTTCACCCTGAATTATCAGCTCATCACCACTGTAGAGCGTGTCGTTATAGAGCCTGATATCCCTGGCATTATCGACCTCTACCCAGCTGTTGCCATTGAAGCGCATCCGCAAAAGATCATCGCCACTGCTCTCAAGCCGAATGTTGCGGGCGCCGACAGCGTTCTCCAGCACCGTCGAACTCACCCCCGGTTCAGTCCCCCCTGGACCTGTTGCCACAGCCGGGTCATCCGTATTTTCTGTTTGGGGAGAATCCGGCACCGACAGTACATCAGCACTGGGCGAGTCTGCTTCCGGCTCTCCTTCATCAGGGACGTCGGCCTCCGGTTCATTCGTGACCGTCTCATCCGGTGTATCGGCAACAGGTTCGGCAAGCTCATCGCCATTTGCCCCGGGCGCAAGCGTCTGAAGCGATGTCGGCGCTTCCGGCTGACTCAGCGTATCCTGCGCCGTGCTCTCGGCAGCAGAGGGCTGAGGGACAGGCCTTGCTGCATTTCGGGCTGGGCTGACCACGGTGGTAACCGGACTCGACGCCCCCGGACGCTGGAACCACCAGGATGCTCCCAGCACTATCACAATAATGATGGAGGCCACTATCAACCACCGGATATTCTGATCATGTGACTTGCGGGCCCGAATCTCCTGCTCTTCACTCTGCTCGGATGCCGTGACGGCAGACACGAAGTCTTCATAACAGGCCAGGATCTGCTCCGGTTCCTCTTTCAGATATTTTGCATAGGATTTGAGGTAGCCCTTGATAAAGGTCCTGCCCGGCAGACGGTCATAATCATCATTTTCCAGGGCATTCACATAGTGAACGGTCAGATGCAGCGATTCCGCCACCGTCCCCTGACCAATGCCTCTGTCCTCTCTGAGCGCCTTGAGCATCTGCCCTGGAGAAGGCCTCGCCACCTCGGCAGCCTCAGTCATTGACTCCTGCTTATCTGTTTCCATATCACTCATCGCTGGCTGATTGCCGGTAAAGTTTCACTTCCTGAGAGTCCGCAAAACGCGCTTCCAGGGTCTCGCCATATTCTTGCAGCAGGCGTTCATTGCCCAGGGCTTTGTACAGCTGTATGCCAATCCACAGGCTCCTGGCCGAGGGCGCCACATTCAGATACTGACTGACCGTGAGAAAATTCTGATAGTAGGCCCGGGCCTGTACCACATTTTCCTTTTGCAGGTTGATGTCCGTCAGTTCAAGACTGGAGCGCGGCAGATTGCCATTCAACTGCAAGGCACGATTGAAAGCATTTTCGGCATCGTCCCTGCGCTCCAGACGCAGTGCGCTCAGCCCCATATTTTCAAAAGCCTGGGGGCGTGCTGCATAGGCAGTGTCCTGCACCACGATCGCAAGCTGTTCATAGGCATCCTGAAAACGGCGGCTGGCAAAAAGAAAGGCCGCAAAATTGTTTCTGGCCTGGGAATTCCCGGCATCCAGGCGGAGTGCCCGCCGAAAATTCTGCTCGGCCAGTGTCGCCTCCCCCTCCCGGGCATACACCAGGCCCCAGATCCCGAAGGCCTCGCTGTTATTGGCATCGATGGCAATGGCGTTGTTGAGGTGGCGTTTGGCATTGACCAGATCCCCCTGTTCCAGATAACCCGCACTCAGGCGCAGATAATCCTGCAATGCGCGCTCCTCGGACACGTCGGCATTGAAGCCTCCGGTGGACGTCGTGACACAGGCCGTCAGCAGCAAGCCGCCCAGCATGGGTGCCAATGCCTGTAGTACCGTTTTGCCTGTCACTGCTTTCTCCGGATGATACGAAAGTCACTACTCAAGATTTAGAGCCTGTATGGGCTGGACTTGTTCCCGCAGGGCCAGATAGCGCGCATTGCGCCGGGTCATGTCGTTCACCTGGCCCACGAGCTGGCCGCACGCCGCTCCGATCTCATCGCCCCGGGTGGTACGGATCGTGACCACATAACCGGCATCCTGGAGTATCCCACGGAAATTATTGATGGCCGAATTGCTGGATCTGCGATACTCCGAGCCCGCAAAGGGATTGAAGGGAATCAGGTTGATCTTGCAGGGTACCGTTTTCAATAAAACGGCAAGTTCTCTGGCGTGCTGGCGGTGATCATTGACACCGGCTATCAGAATATATTCGATCGTGACCACCCGTTTGTCCGCCAGGGACTCCAGATAGCCATTGACGCTGTCCAGCAGCTCCCGGATGGGATACTTCCTGTTGATCGGAACGATCTGGCTGCGCAGTTCATCGTTGGGGGCATGCAGGGAAAGCGCCAGCGAGACATCGGTATGCTGATGCAGCTTGCGGATGGCGGGCACCACTCCCGACGTACTGATGGTGACCCGGCGCTTGGAAAGCCCATAACAGTTGTCTTCCATCATCAGGCTGGTGGCAGCAATGACATTATCGAAATTGAGCAGCGGCTCGCCCATCCCCATCATCACCACATTGGTCACCGGACGCCGCTCCTTGCTTCCCTCCCAGCCCAACTCCTTGTTGGCCAGCCAGACCTGAGCAATGATCTCGGCAGCCGTCAGATCGCTGTTGAAGCCTTGTTTGCCGGTAGCGCAGAAACTGCAATCGAGGCTGCAACCGGCCTGCGATGATACACACAGGGTACCCCTGTCGGCCTCCGGGATGAAAACCATTTCCACACTGCTGCCACTGGCGACCTCCACGATCCACTTGTGACAACCGTCACTGGCACTGAAGCTGGAGCGGATGGCGGGCAGGCGAATCTCGGCCTGTGCCTTCAGGGTTTCCCGCAGGCTCTTGCTGATATTGCTCCACTGATCGATGTCCAGCACGCCCTGCTGATGAATCCATTTCAGGATCTGCACCGCACGGAAGGGCTTCTCTCCAAGTCCCTGGAGAAAGACTTCCAGCTGGGGCCGGCTCAAACCAAGCAGATTGGTTCTGGCTGAGGGCTCATTGCCGGCTTGATGGGTGCTGGATGGAGCTGTCATGGCTGGGACACTCTGCAGGCCTGTGGCTGTCACCATCGTTTAGCTGCGCGGACAGATTTCCAGATCCGCGAAGAAATAGCTGATTTCCCTCGCCGCTGATGCCGGCGAATCGGAACCATGCACCGCATTGGCATCGATGGACTTGGCGAAATCCGCCCGAATCGTTCCCGCTGCGGCCTTGGCCGGATCGGTCGCGCCCATCAGCTCACGGTTTCTGGCAATCGCATTATCACCTTCCAGAACCTGAACGAGCACCGGTCCCGACGTCATGAACTCGACCAGATCACCGAAAAAACCCCGTTCCCTATGCTCTGCATAGAAACCACCGGCAGTGGCTTCGGTCAGTTGTATCATTCTGGTGGCAACGACTGTCAGACCGCCGTCCTCAAACCGGCTGATGATTTTACCGATGACATTTTTGCCTACCGCATCAGGTTTGATAATGGATAAAGTACGTTCTACGGACATCTCAAGCTCCAGCAATGGGTTTAAAACAAGACCGCGCATTGTACGCGCATTTGCTGGAATTTTATACGGTTTTTTAGCGGACAGGGGGGGCTGTACTCATGGCGCGGCGCGCGACACCGTGCCGATATCCACTCCGTCCTTGAACATGGCCCATAGAGGCGAGAGCGCTCTGAGCCGGGTGACCGCATCCTTTATCCTGTTCAACGCAAAATCGATCTCCTGTTCGGTCGTGAAGCGGCCAATCGAAACCCGCAGTGAACTATGTGCCAACTCATCATTCAGGCCCAGTGCTCTGAGCACGTAAGACGGCTCAAGACTCGCCGAGGTACAGGCTGAACCGGAAGAAAGCGCCAGGTCTTTCAAGGCCATGATCAGGGACTCGCCCTCAACAAAACTGAAACTGACATTGAGGTTGCCGGGGATGCGGTTTTCAAGATCGCCGTTGACATAGACCTCCTCCATGTCCTCAAAGCCTTTCAGGAGACGGGTTCTGAGTGCCAGCAGACGCTGACCTTCTGCATGCATTTCGGCCTTGGCAATTCGGCAGGCTTCCCCCATACCGACAATCTGATGGGTTGCCAGGGTGCCCGAGCGCATGCCGCGTTCATGCCCTCCCCCATGCATCTGAGCTTCCAGCTGAACTCTGGGTTTACGGCATACATAGAGAGCACCAATGCCTTTCGGACCATACATTTTGTGCGCAGAAAAAGACATCAGATCCACCTTCATCTGCTGTAGATCAATGTCTATCTTGCCGGCACTCTGGGCGGCATCGACATGAAAAATCACCTTCTTTTCACGGGTGATGTCAGCGATGGCGGCGATATCATTGATCACCCCGATTTCGTTGTTGGCGTGCATCAGAGAGACCACAATGGTGTCTTCCCTGATGGCAGCCGCCACTGCCTGAGGCGTAATCAGACCCTTGGCATCGGGATCAAGATAGCTTACATCGAAACCTTCACGCTCCAGTTGCCGGCAGCTGTCCAGCACGGCCTTGTGCTCGATCCTGGATGTGATGATGTGCCTGCCACGGTCCTGATAAAAATGGGCCGCGCCCTTGATGGCCAGATTGTCGGACTCGGTGGCCCCCGACGTCCAGACAATTTCACGGGCATCACAATTGACCAGGTCTGCCACCTGCTGTCGTGCGTTTTCGACGGCTTCCTCCGCCTTCCAGCCGAACAGGTGGGAACGGGACGCAGGATTGCCGAAATTGCCTTCCAGCGACAGGCAATCCATCATGGCTTCCACTACACGCGGGTCGACCGGAGTCGTCGCCGAGTAATCCAGATAAATGGGTAACTGCATTCAAATCTCCAATCCGCACTGATCCTGAACATCGCCTGCTGCCGCGGCGCCGCCCTGGCCGTCATGCCGCTTTCCCGGAGACGAGCGCATCCGCCTGTCGGGCGGAGGGCCTCATAATCCCCCGGGATCAGCTTTTACCTGTTTCAACTTGAGCTGTGTGCCGAGACGCTGATAACGCTCATTCTGGTCGCGGGCAATCATGCTGACTTCCCGTTTTGATACCAGGTCAGCCAGACTGATGCTGCTGAGAAAACTGTGTATCTGCTCGCTCAGGTCTTCCCAGAGATGGTGGGTCAGACAGATCACACCATTCTGACAGTCGCCCTTGCCCTGACACTTGGTACTGTCCATGGACTCGCTGACGGCCGCGATGATGTCGGCCACATAAATATCGCTTTCCGCCCGCGCCAGACAATAACCTCCACCGGGGCCACGGACACTGCTGACCAGCTTTCGGCTCCGCAACTTGGCAAACAACTGCTCAAGATAAGACAGGGAAATATCCTGGCGCAACGCGATATCATTCAGACTGACCGGGCCTTCGCTGGCATGGATACTTAAATCCAGCATGGCCGTAACCGCATATCGACCCTTCGTTGTCAGCCGCATAAGGCCTCTTGATTCTGCAAATGTTTCAGACGGGCGCCATTATCCAATAACCAAGTAAAATGGTCAACTATTGTGGGGATCTCACCCAGGAGTCTGCGCCGTAGAAACTAATCGGCCTGCGACTTCCCCACATTAGTCCATTTTCCCGATCCTCCTCGTTACATAGTCACCACTATGCGCCTCGGACGATCGAAAAAATGGCCTCAATGTGGAAAACCCTCGGCTCGATCCTTTCTACGGCGCAGGCTCCTAGCCAGCGTCCCCTATCGGAACAGGGGCAAATCCTGCTGCCACCACAGTTTAACCAGTTTTTCCTTTTCTTCTGCAAGCTATTTGTTTTGGTTGACAAAAAAAGGAGCCGTGGTTTACCTTCGGGCGCAGATAAAAATAACGAATATAAGGAAAACCTGTTTTGCTGTCGATGTCATTGCGATCCCGATCTGATCTTGCGGGTGGAATCTGCTCCGTCAACACCCTTCTTGTCGTCGTCCTGATGGCAATGTCAAGCTCCGCGGCATTCGCCCAGAACGCCATCAGCGGCCAGGTGCTGCGGCCCGGCACGTCCAATGACATGCCTCGCATACGTGCCGAATTCCAGGACTTTCTGGATCACAACCTGCTGGCTCTGAGTCCGGGCATGGCCGTTGCCATCGTGGATATCAGGGGGCCATCCTATATCAATACCTCCGGTGTCAGAACCCTGGGCAAGTCGGAGCCCATCAATGCCCATACCACGTTCCGGCTGGCCTCTCTGTCCAAAGCCTTTGCCTCGGCCACCACTGGCGTACTGGTAAAAGAGGGCAAACTGGGCTGGGACAGCAAACTTTCCCATTATCTTCCCAACATCAACTTCAAGGATCCACTCAGGCAACAGCAGATTTCCATTCGCAACATCCTGAGCAACAGCACCGGATTGTTTCCCCATGCCTATACCAACATGCTTGAAGATGATGTGCCCTATGAAAAAATACTGCCATTGTTCAAAAAAGTCGATTTCGTTTGCGACCCGGGCAGTTGCTATACCTACCAGAATGTAGCCTACAGCTTTATCGGGGATGTCTTGCAGGAGGTCAGCGGCAAGCAGTACTCCCAACTCGTTCAGGAAAAGATCTTCAGCCCTCTGCAGATGAACGATGCCTCCCTGAGTCGCGAAGCATTTGTCACCAACAGCAATCACGCCAGCCCCCATGAACGTCGCCAACGGCATCTGCGGGCAACCCCGGTCAAGCAGAGCTATTATTCCGTAGCGCCTGCCGCCGGCGTCAATGCCAGCATCAGCGACATGGAGCAGTGGTTGCAGGCCCTGTTGGGAAAAAAACCCGAGGTGCTGCCGCAGGATCTGCTCTCGGCCTTGTTTACCAGCCAGGCCACAGTGAAGGATCGCGGCTTTTACCGGGGGCAATGGCGCAATGTCAGAAGCGCCGGTTACGGCATGGGCTGGCGCGTGTTTGACTATGCCGGCACCCAGGTGATTTATCACGCCGGCTGGGTTCAGGGTTACCACGCTGAAATCGTCCTGATCCCGTCCCGGGGACTGGGCATGGCGCTGCTGATGAATTCTGATCACACGGCTGGCATCGCCGCCGTGCCCCGCTTCCTGGACATCAGCCTGGGGCTGGACCACAGCCTGAGCCTGGTTTCAGAGCCAGCAAACCACTGATTGCTCAGGAACCCATCATTCCCGTACAGACGCTCTGCTGCCCGTAATGATCCTGGTCATGTCCCGGCACGCTGTGGCATAGTCTCACACGGTTCCTGCCCTCAGGACTTCCCCGCTTTGTCGACAGCCTGTTCCGTGGCACTGAGTATCCCCCTGAGAATATTGATTTCCATCTTGTCGGGGCGAATCCGTCCATACAGGCGCCGCAACCTGGCCATCAGCTTTCTGGGATTGTCCGGATCATGAAAGTTCAAACGGATCAGCACCCGCTCCATATGCACCAGGAAACCCTCCAACTGCTCCGCAGTCGCCAGCTCCTGATCCCAATCCGCTTCCAGCAAGTGATCCCCGGCTTGCCCCTCCTCACCCGGCACTGCCGCCTGGGTCGCTCCGGCGGCGATAGAGGCCTTGTAAATTTCATAGCAAAGTACCATGACCGCCGCCCCCAGATTCAGGGAACTGTAGTCAGGGTTGGCCGGGATCTGGACGTGATAATTGCACAACTGCAACTCCTCGTTGGATAAACCGCGATCTTCCCGGCCGAAGACCAGGGCCACCTCATTCAAGACCATTTCCTGCACGATCCTGCCGGCACAAACCTCCGGCATCAGCACCGGCCAGGGAATGCTGCGCGAGCGGGCACTGGTGCCGATGACCAG
>JAVVEZ010000016.1:0-50497 GCA_032250895.1 Pseudomonadales bacterium
CCCGGCATGGTCAGGGTGCGAGTCGATGGCGAGTGCCGTGAATTGTTGATGGTGCCCAGTGAACATACCGGCGCGCTGATTTCCCGGGTCAAGGTTATTTCCCGGCTGGATATTTCAGAACGCCGCAAACCCCAGGATGGCAAGTGCAAGCTCAAGATTCGTGGCAGGGTGGTGGAATTGCGGGTTGCCACGGTGCCCACGGTCAACGGTGAATCCGCAGTGCTGCGCATTCTGACAGCCGGCGGAGCCATGCCATTGGAGAATCTGACGCTGAGCCGGCCCAACTTTGACAAGCTGGTTGATCTGTCCGCGCATCACCACGGTCTGCTGCTGGTCGTGGGGCCTACCGGCTCCGGTAAAACCACCACTCTGCATGCGGTGCTCGGCCATATCAACAAACCAAAAACCAAGATCTGGACCGCTGAAGATCCGGTGGAGATAACCCAGCCCGGCCTTCAGCAGGTGCAGGTACAGCCCAAAATAGGCTTTACCTTTGCCGAGGCCATGCGGGCATTTCTGCGTGCCGATCCCGATGTCATCCTGATTGGCGAGATGCGGGACCAGGAAACCGCAGCCATTGCCATCGAGGCGTCGCTGACCGGCCACCTGGTCCTGTCCACCTTGCACACCAACTCGGCGCCTGAGACCATTACCCGGATGCTGGATCTCGGACTGGACCCGGTAAATTTTTCCGATGCATTGTTGGGAGTACTGGCCCAGCGGCTGATGCGCACGCTGTGCAAAACCTGCAAGACTGCCTATAAACCGGAAGCCCTTGAACTGAATCATCTGGTAAAACAATATGGTGAAGAGCATTTTCATGAATTGAATATTCACCTTGAAGAGGTGGAACTGTATCGTGCCACAGGTTGCGAAGAGTGCGGCAATACCGGTTACAGAGGGCGGGTAGGCGTGCACGAAGTTCTGCTGGGTACGCGCGAGCTGCAGAGTCTGATCTACAATAAAGCGTCGTTGGAAGCCTTGCGCCAGCAGGCGGTCAAGGATGGCATGCGTAGCCTCAAGCAGGACGGTATTGCCAAAATTTTCATGGGCCTGAGTGACTATCAGCAATTGCTGGGCATCACCACTGCATAGCTACCCTCTGCGCAGGTCGAAATAGTATTTCCGTATTGTGCCTGAAAGTGGGATACTGGCGCGGTATGACAGCTGGATGTTCACAGATAAAAGCGACGTTATTCATGAAGCTTCACCCTGATGCCCGACATTTTCTGCATGGCGCACTGCTGTTGCTGGTGCTGGCAGGTGTCGGCCATATTCATGGCCACCTGCATCGGGATGGCCTGGATACAGTGGATCTCGTGCATTTCGAAAATTTTGGTGGACATCCCGAACACTCCGGCGATGGCAACCATGCCGATGTCGAAAAGGAACTGCTGCCGCAGGCCCTGTTGACCAAAGTGCCGACGCAAAACGACATGCTGTTTCTGTTGTCTTTCTCTCTGCTGCACTGTCAGCGCCCATCGAAGCAGCGCCAAGCCTGCCCGGTCTTTGATGAACGGGCAAGATACCATCGTTCCCCTCCACTCCTGCCTCCCCTGCGGGCACCGCCCTCACTCGCCAGCTGAGTCTGATACGGGGATAGTCTGCCTGATGGCAGCCTCATCCTCCTTTTCTGCTCACCCGAGCTGTTTATTCGGGTGATGGACCTGCACAATCTGGAGTCAATCCATGAAAGACCACTACCGGCACGTGGCTTGCGCTGCGTTTCCCGCCTATCGGTTTGTTGCCTGCATCGGCCTGTTGTTGTTTGCCGGTGCCGTACAGTCAGCTGAAACCGTTGGCACTGCACTGTCCCTGCGAGAGGCCATCGAGGCCACCTTGCACGCCAATCCACAATTGGGAGTCTACCGTTTTCGCGAACAGGCGTTGATGGGTATGCGCAGCTCCGCGAGTCTGCAACCACCCCTGCAAGTCAACGGGACCGTCGAGGATGCCTTGGGCACCGGCAGGGTGAAGCGTTTTGAGAGCAGCGAGTTCACCCTGTCATTGTCGCGCGTGATCGAATTGGGTGGACAACGCGATGCCCGCGTGGTGGTGGTCGGCGAACGCCGTGAGCTCTTGCGTACCGAACAGCGTATCACCGAACTTGATCTGCTGGCGGAGGTGACGCGGCGCTTCATTGCGACGGCGGCGGCGCAGGAAGGACTTGCGCTGCAACAGCGCGCCAGTGCCCTCGCGCTGCAGATAGTGGAGGCTCTGCAGCCGCTGGTCACGGCGGGCCAGACCCCGATGTCGGAACAGTTGCGTGCCACCGCAGCCCTGACCCGTACCCGGCTTGCCGAAGCCCGGGCGCAGACGGAACTGGAGGCCGCGAAGATCAGTCTTGCCAGTATGTGGTCGAGCCAGAGCCCTGGGTTTGCACGAGTGACGGCCAATCTGCTCGACACTGGCGAACAGGGAGATCTGAACGCGCTCTTGCAGGATCTGGAGGCAAGCCCGGACATGCTGCTGTTCGCCAGCGAACAGCGTTTGCAGGACGCCAGGGTGCGTGAGGTTCTGAGCGAGCGCCAGGGCACGTTGCAATGGACGGCAGGCATCCGTCATCTGCGCGAAAGCGACGATGCTGCCCTGATGTTTGGAGTGAGCAGGCCGCTTGGCAGCCGCACACGTGCTGCCGGTGCGCTGGCCACGGCACAAGCCGATCAACAGGAAGTGGCGAGTCGCCGCGCCGTCGCACTCAACCAAATGCGGGCACAATTGTTTGCGCTGTATCTGCCCTTGCAACAGGCGGTCATTGAAGTGGCCACCTTGCGCGACGAGGTACTGCCGCAACTCGACAGCGCCCGGGAACAAACCCGTGCCGCCTACCTTGGCGGAAGCTCTGCTTATCTGAATCTCAGCACTGCCCAGGCAGAATATCTGGATGCCGAACAGGCCCTTGTCGAGGCCGCCACTACCGCGCATCTGCTGCGTGTGGAAATCGAGCGCCTGAGTGGAACTGCCCTGAACCCTGATGCACAGGAATCAAGACCATGAATAATCCCATGACTGCCCGCACGATCCTGACGACACTGTTACTGAGCTTCATCGCTATGCTGTGCAGTCTGCCACTGTCAGCCGCAGAGCCGGGTCTGGCGGCCGATGCAGCACCCAAAGGCCCTCATGGCGGACGTCTGCTGAGCGAGGGTGACTTCTCTGTGGAACTGGCCATCTTCGAAGCCGGCGTACCCCCGGAATACCATGCCTGGGCCTATCGCAAGGGCCAGCCACTCGGGCTGCAGGACTGGCAGCTCACTGTCAGTCTGAGTCGCCTGGGTGGCCGGATCGACAACTTTGCCTTTGTCCCGGCGACGGACTTTTTGCTCGGCCAGGGTGTCGTGGAAGAACCACACTCCTTCGATGTCAGGGTTGCGGCACAGTACCAGGGCCGTACTTACATGTGGGATTATCCATCCTATGAAGGCCGTGTGCAGCTGGCCGAGGCATTGGCCAGCGAATTGCAGGTGGAAACGAGCAAGGCCGGTCCCGGCACCCTGCATCGGAGCCTGCTGCTGTTCGGCCACATCACGCCGGATCCACAGGGCATCAGCCACATCACGGCACGCTATCCGGGTCTGATTCGCCTCATTACGGCTGAGCTGGGGCAGCGCGTGAAGGCGGGTGATGCGCTGGCAGTCATCGAAGCCAACAGCAGCCTGCAATCCTACACCATCAGTGCGCCGATTGACGGCCTGGTGATTCAGCGGTACGCCAATCCCGGTGAATTTGCCGGAGAACAGCCCTTGCTGACCATCGCGGATTACCGCAGGGTCTGGACCGATCTGGATGTGTTCCCCGGTGATGCCCGCACCATTCAGCCGGGCCAGACAGTGACCATCCGCATGGGCGAACTGAGTGTCCAAAGCCGCATTCTGTATCTCAATCCGGGTGCTGGCACCTCTCCCAATGTGGTGGCGCGGGTGCCGCTGGACAATCCACTGGGGCAGTGGACGCCGGGCTTGCTCGTGGAAGGCGATGTACAGGTTGCGGAAACCGCCGTGGCTCTGATGATCGACAATCGTGCCCTGCAACGTTTCCGCGACTGGCAGGTGGTGTTCATCAAAGTCGGCAGCAACTATGAAATCCGTCCCCTGACATTGGGGCGCAGCGATGGCCGCTTTACGGAAGTACTGGAAGGGCTGAACGTGGGTGACGAGTACGTGGTCGCCAACAGTTATCTACTGAAGGCCGACCTGGAGAAATCCGGCGCCTCTCACGACCACTAAAGGACACTGCCATGTTGGAAGCACTCTTGCGTTCGTCCATTGAACGCCGCTGGATCGTCCTGTTTCTGGTTGTTGCCGTGGCCGTTTTCGGCGCCTGGAACTACCGGAACCTGCCCATCGATGCGGTGCCGGATATCACCAATGTGCAGGTGCAGGTAAATACCGAAGCACCGGGCTATTCACCGCTTGAAGCCGAACAGCGCATTACCTTCATCGTCGAAAACGCCCTGGCGGGACTGCCTGCGCTCGAGTACACCCGCTCCATTTCGCGCTATGGCCTGTCGCAGGTGACGGCGGTATTTGTGGAAGGCACGGACCGGTATTTTGCCCGCAATCTGGTCAACGAACGTCTGGGCCGGATCAAGAGCCAATTGCCGGCTGGACTGGAACCTGCGATGGGGCCCATTGCCACCGGTCTTGGTGAAATTTTTCTCTACACCGTCGAAGCCGAACCCGATGCGCGGCAGCCCGACGGTTCCCCTTACGATGCCACGGCGCTACGCGAAATCCAGGACTGGATCATCAAGCCGCAATTGGCACTGGTGCCGGGTGTCACGGAAATCAACAGCATCGGCGGTTTCCAGAAGCAATACCATGTGACCCCGGATCCGGCGGCACTGCTGCGCTGGCACTTGAGCATGGGCGCGGTGGCGGTGGCGTTGCGCGCCAACAACGACAACCGTGGCGCCGGCTATATCGAACGCAACGGCCAGCAACTGCTGGTGCGTTCCCCCGGACAACTGGTCACCATCGCGGATATCGAAAACGTGGTGGTGACGGCACGTGAAGGCATTCCGGTCCGGGTAAAGGACGTGGCGAGCGTCGCCATCGGCCGTGAATTGCGCGGCGGTGCGGCGACGCGCGATGGGCATGAAACCGTGCTGGGCACCACCTTCATGCTCGCTGGTGAAAACTCTCGTGCAGTCGCCCGGCGGGTGGCCGCCAAATTGCAGGAAATTCAGAGCTCTCTTCCACCCGGCATCGTGGCGCAAGCCGTGTATGACCGCACCACGCTGGTGGAAAAGGCCATTGCCACCGTGCAGAAAAACCTGCTGGAAGGCGCCTTGCTGGTCATTCTTGTGCTGTTCCTGCTGCTGGGCAATCTGCGTGCGGCGCTGATCACGGCCGTGGTGATTCCACTGGCCATGCTGCTTACCATCAGCGGTATGGTGGAAGCCGGCGTTTCCGCCAACCTGATGAGCCTGGGAGCACTGGATTTCGGCCTGATCGTCGATGGTGCGGTAATCATTGTCGAGAATGCGATCCGGCGCCTGGCCCAGGAACAGCAGCGGCGGCAAGCCCCGTTGCAGCAACGCGAACGTCTGGATATCGTGTTCAACGCCACCAATGAAGTGATTCGGCCCAGTCTGTTCGGGGTTGGCATCATTACGCTGGTCTATCTGCCGATTTTTTCCCTCACCGGTGTCGAGGGAAAAATGTTTCATCCGATGGCCATCACGGTCGTCATGGCGCTGCTGTCGGCGATGCTGCTGGCACTGGTGTTCATTCCGGCTGCGTTGGCATTGTTCCTGCGCGGCAACATGGCGGAGCAGGAAAACTGGGTGATGCGCAGCGCCCACAGGTTTTATCGGCCGGTGCTCATGCTGGCCCTGCGTTGGCGCTGGGCCGTGCTTGCCGTTTCCGTGGTGCTGACCGGGGCCGGTGCCCGGCTGGCGACGACCATGGGTACCGAGTTCATTCCGCAACTGGATGAAGGCGACATTGCGCTGCATGCCCTGCGTATTCCAGGCACCGGGCTGGAGCAGGCGATAAGCATGCAGTTTGCATTGGAAGAACGCATCCGCGCGTTGCCTGAAGTGGACAAGGTATTTTCCAAGATAGGCACGGCGGAAGTGGCCACCGATCCGATGCCACCCAGTGTGGCGGACACCCTGGTCATCATGAAAGCACGCGAGCAGTGGCCAGACCCCACACGCAGCAAGGCCGATTTTCTGGCGGAACTGGAAGCGGCGGTTGCCGTGTTGCCGGGCAATCGCTACGAGTTCACACAGCCCATCGAGATGCGTTTCAACGAACTGATCTCGGGCGTGCGCACCGATCTGGCGATCAAGGTTTTTGGTGATGACCTCGACGTGATGCAGGGCATTGCCCAGGACATTCTGGCCATCATCGAAGACATACCCGGCGTGGCCGATCCCGCTGTCGAACCCATCAATGGCCTGCCGATGTTGACCGTGGTACCCAGGCGTACGGAACTGTCACGCTATGGACTCAATGTCAGCGACGTGCAGGAACTGGTCGCTACGGCCATTGGTGGGGAAAAGGCCGGCTTGATGTTCGCCGGCGACCGGCGTTTCGACGTGGTGGTGAGATTGCCGGAAAAGCTGCGCACGGATTTCAGCCGGCTGGAACGTCTGCCGGTGCCTGTGCGCGTGGACGGGCAGGGACCGGCCTATGTCCCCTTGGCGGAAGTGGCGCGCTTGGAACTGGTGTCGGCTCCCAACCAGATCAGCCGTGAAAGTGGCAAACGGCGGGTGGTGGTCACCGCCAATATTCGCGGGCGTGACCTGGGTACCTTTGTCGCGGAAGCAAAGGCGCGCATTGCCGCAGAGCTGGTCGTGCCACCGGCGTACTGGCTCACTTTCGGCGGCACCTTCGAACAGCTGGAAAGCGCCAGTGCACGCCTGTCGCTGGTGGTACCGGCAACACTGATCGTGATTTTCGGGCTCTTGCTGATTGTCTTCGGTTCCCTGCGCGATGCGCTGATCATCTTCAGCGGCGTGCCCCTGGCATTGACCGGCGGGGTGTTGGCCTTATGGTTGCGGGACATGCCCTTGTCCATATCCGCAGCAGTCGGTTTCATTGCATTGTCGGGTATCGCGGTATTGAACGGACTGGTCATGCTGTCCTTTATTCGCAGCCTGCGGCAGGAAACAGGCGAACTGCTCACGGCCATTGTCGAGGGGGCGCTGATACGGCTGCGGCCCGTGTTGATGACGGCGCTGGTGGCCAGCCTGGGCTTCATTCCGATGGCCTTCAATATCGGCATTGGCGCCGAAGTGCAGCGCCCGCTGGCCACGGTGGTGATTGGCGGCATTCTGTCCTCGACCTTGCTGACCCTGATCGTGCTGCCCGCACTGTACCGGATCATGCACCGTCCCTGAACATGACATCGGCTCAGACATTGATATGGGCAATGCAGGTACAGAGTGATCACCATGGATACTTCCCTTTTGTCCAGAGAAGGTAGTGAAAACTTCATCGGTAGATGCTATCGTCATCCACACTTAAAAGAGGGTTCCTTATGCGATTCGCGTTTGCATTGCTTGTATTTGGCGCTTTGCCCTTGCTGACCTCCGCCCAGCAGGCAGAGCCCACCCCGGCTTTTCCCGGTCAGACCGATGCGCCGGCCCCGCCCCGTCCTTCCTCCGGCTTTCGGGTGGAAACGGTCAACTCGGATCTGAACAGCCCCTGGGCCATGGCCTTTTTGCCCGATGGCAGCATTCTGGTGACGGAACGCCTGGGCGTCTTGCGTGTGGTATCGAAGGACGGCAGGGTGTCTGCACCCATCGAGGGGGTCCCGCCGGTCAAGGTCGTGGCAGCCGAAGGTTTTCACGACCTGGTACTGGACCCGGATTTTTCCAATAATCGGCTGATTTACTTCACCTACTTTGCGCCACCCAAGGGAGAAAAGGCGGGGGAATGGCCGATCAGCCATTTTTACGAGGATGTGTGGAACCTGTCCCTGGCCGAGCGTCGCACCCTCGACCTGGGTACCGAGCGCATTGGCAAGGCCCGGTTGAGCGAGGATCTGCGCCGCCTGGAAAACGTGGAAGTGCTGTATGAGGGGGGTGTGGAACGCCGCCTGGTTTTCGCGCCGGATGGCAGTTTGATGGCCACCGGGGCGGACCAGTTTCGCTTCTACGACTCCGAACTGGATGGAGTGGAAGGGCGTGACTTCCTGGATGAGCCTGATATCACCCGTAATTTCAGCGGCCGTGTCATCCGCATCAATGCCGATGGCAGCATCCCCGCCGACAACCCCTGGCTGGGCCGGGCCACCGTGCGCAGGGAAACCTATGCGCACGGTCTGAAGGACCCCGAGGGCGCGGCGATTCATCCGGAAACCGGCCAGCTCTGGATCATCGATCACGGGCCCCAGGGTGGTGATGAAATCAACATCATCAAAGCCGGTGCGGATTACGGCTGGCCCAATGTGAGCTACGGGGTGCAGTACGATGCCCGGCAGAGCGACGGGCGCAAGAATGTGCCGGTGGGCACCGGACTCAGCTCGTTGCCCGGTGTGGAGGAACCGCTTTATTACTGGGTACCTTCCATTGCTCCATCGGGCATGGCTTTTTATACGGGCAGCCTGTTTCCAGACTGGCAGGGCGATCTTTTCGTGGGTGCCATGGCTGGCCGCGCCCTGGTGCATCTGCAGCTGGACGGTGAGCGCGTGGTGGCTGAGGAGCGGCTCCTGAACGATCTCGACGCCCGTATTCGGGAAGTCCGTCAGGGCCCGGACGGGGCCATCTATCTTTTCGCCGGAAACAGCCTGCTGCGACTGCTGCCAGAGTGAGTCGGCAGGATTCAATGAGAATCCTGGCGTCTTGTTCGCTCCGCCATTGTATGTGAACTTCCCGTTTTTCCTTGCTGAACGGAAACAAAAAAGGCGTCCAGAAGACGCCTTTTTTGTGGCTGAGCTCTGGTTTATTCCGCGAAGCAGTAGAAGTAGCCGTTGCCACCGGAGGCCACCAGGTTTTCAGCACCGCAGCCACGGGAAACATGGGAAGCATTCCAGGAGCTGGCCATGGGGCCACCACCGACGCGGTCAGCGTGGCCGACGGTGGCCTGGACATCGGCCGCATTGCTGGTCCAGTTGTTGCAGTTCAGATTGGATGCCGTGCCGTCCGGGTTGGTCCCAGTGAGTACGTCATGCTGGTTGGGGGAATCACCGACACCATTGTTGACGGTGCCTTTTTCAGTCAGGGATTTCTGCTTGGTCAGATTGGTATTGCTGTAATGCAGGTCAGCGACATTGTTGGCAATCAGTTCACCCTTGACGTTGAACCAGGGCCCACTGCCGATGCGGTCACGCGCGTTGACGCCATTGGCACCGGTGGTACTGAGGTAGGCGCGCCAGGTTTTCCCCGTGCTGCCGACGGCTGACGCGAGTGCCGCACAGTGGGCATCGGCGCCGGCCAGGCCACCCAGATTGCCACCGTCACCCATGTTGGTGCTGGTGATGAAGAAACTCATGCTGGTGTCCTGCGGGGCCTGCTGAGGTGGCTGGGCCAGGGACAGGGAAGAAACGGCAAGTAATGCCGTGGCGCTGACGATGTAAGGTATTTTCATATTATTCTCCTCGAAACGATTATTTGAGTGCTGATAAAAATCAGTTGAGCGCTAAAAATAAACCGTATGTGACCGGATTTATTGAGGCCAAGACGTTCACACAGGTGGGATTGAAAGTCAATAAAAAGACATCAGGTTCCGTTTGAGTCTGGACGCCACCAGTTGGCAGCACTATGATGGTGCCCAAAAACGAAGCGGGAGTACAAGCCATGAAGCATTACCTGCATATCCTTGCCACGCTTGGCGCCGGTTTGCGCGCTCCACACAGCTTGTCTCCCGGACGACGGCGTCTGTTGGGAGCCCTGCCGGCACTGGCCTTTGCCCCCGGGCTGCTGGCCCAGAGTCCGGCCCCGGCAATCCGCGTCAGCAAACTCAACAGTTTTGAGCTTCGGGTATCTGACGTACAGCGTTCCCTGGCTTTCTATCAGGATCTGTTTGGCATGCCGGTGCAGGCCCGTTACGGCCAGCGGCTGGCCTTGCGGATAGGTGAGGGTCCTCAGTTCATGGCCTTGCGGCCTTTGCAGACTGGTGAAAGCCCGGCGATCACACACCTGGGTTATGCCGTGGAAAATTTTGCTGTCGAGCCCCTGCTGACAGCACTCGCCAGTCAGGGCATCGATCAGATCGAGGCCCCCGAGCCTTCAGTACCAGGGCTGGCCAATGCGATGAAATCCTGGGTCAGATTGCGTGGTGCGACCACCGAGCTTTACTTTGCCGATGCCAGAGGACTGATCGTTCAATTGTCTGATGCCGCGTATTGTGGCGGCAGTGGTGCCCTGGGAGATGGCTGCGAGATGCTTGAGGCCGCGCCTTCCGGACTGATGGCGCTCAAGGACATCAATCATTTTACGGCTTTTGTATCCGATGGCGCAGCGGCCAATCGCTTCTATCAGAATCTCTTCGGACTGTCGATACAAGCCTATCAGGGGCCAAATTCTCCGGTGACCGGCATTGGTGACGGCTATCAGTTCGTTATGTATGCCGGGCCTTTCCCGGGTGGGGAGAATGCCCCGGTCACTATCCATCATGCCTGTTTCAACATGGATGGCTTCGATGTGGATAAAATTCTGGCCACACTCACGGCTTATGGACTGACAGCCAGAAGCGGGACCCAGAGTGGTCCCATGATTCATTATGTCAGCCGTCGCATGCCGGATCGGGGCGGTGCCGAAGGGGGAACGCCTGAACTTTACTTTACTGATCCCGACGGAATCCTGATGCAACTGCAGGATGCCAGCTACTGCGGTGGTGGCGCTTATCTGGGAAACGAGTGCCTCGCAGGTTAACCGGAAAGACGGGTAGAGGGCGCGGGGGACTTATTTCCTGACCAGCTTGTACAGCAGATGACCCACGATGATCAGAGCCGAAGCGCCGGCAAATACCCATAGCAGATCCCAGGAGATACCTTCCAGGACCTGCTGTCCATAAACATTTCTGCTGTACCTGAAAATGTCCATCAGCTGTCCCGGATCGCCCGTCTTACCAGATTCTCCAGCAGCGGAATCTTGAAATGGTTGTAGTTCAGCGCAGTGGCGCCACGGGAGGCGGCGCCGGCCGCGAGACTGATGCTTTCTTCATCGCGGACACTGCCCTTGACGACATTTTCGACGACGCTGAGGCGTCGGGGCACACACTGTACCCCCCCGCAGGCAATGCGGATATCCTCGATGGTATTGCCGGACAGGATCATCGCAGAAGCCACGTTGACCAGTGCAAAGTCCCAGGTGGCACGATCCGCCACCTTTTCGAAGTAGAAACGGGCATTGGCCCATTTAGCCGGAATTTTGACATGGGTCAGAATGTCGCCAGGTTCGAGCACGGTCATCCGGGTGATGTCCACGTTGGGTCCGATAAAGAAATTTTCGGCGGCGATTTCACGCGTGCCATTGTCGTTCTGCACCACCATCGTCGCGTCGAGTGCGACCAGGGCCGGTGCCGTATCCGAGGGACTGACGGCAACACAGCGGTCGGCGCCAAACAGACAGTGCTCGCGGTTCATGCCTTCCGGGGTATCGGCATAGCAGGTATTGCCACCGGCCCGGTAACAATCGAGCCCGGAACGATAATACCAGCAGCGGGCATCCTGGCACAGGTTGCCGCCCAGGGTGCCGACATTGCGAATCTGGGGGCTGGCAACACGCCCGGCCGCTGTGGCCAGCAGGCCGTAACTTTCCCGGATCAAAGGATCTTCGGCAATCTCGCTGAGGCTCGTCAATGCACCGATCTCGATGCCATCCGCGGTCTGCTTGATACCCCGTAGAGCGAGGATGCCCTTCAGGTCGATGACCGCGACAGGGCGTTTGGTGCGGTCCTTGAACCAGTCCAGGCTGTCCTGGCCACCAGCCATGACCCAGCCATTTTCGCCATAACGTTGCAGCAGGCTGAGCGCGTTGTCGATGTCGGAGGGTTGAAAAAGATCAAAATACGGCATCATATCCTTGCTTGACATTTTTTATCCTCCTACTGGGTGTTGACTTGCAGAGGCTTGTGCGACTGGGCACGGCCTGCGACGGCATTCACGATCATGTCGGGTGTCACCGGGTTGCGGTGAAAGTAATGGCCGCCCAGCGCATCGGAAATCGCACATAGAATGGCGGCGGCGGCCGCACCGGTGGGTGGTTCACCGACACCCTTCATGCCCAGAGGGTTGTCCGGATCAGCCTTGTCGACACCCGCAACATCCATGATCGACGGGATATCGAGGTAGGAGGGCGGTTTGGCCTGGTAGAAACCGACATTGGCCGCAAGGCCATTCTGGGGGTCATACACGACACGCTCGGAGCGGGCCATGCCGATGCCCATGACCGCTCCACCGCGCAGTTGGCCTGCCAGGCCTTTGGGGTGCACGACAGTGCCGCAGTCGGCGGTGCTGACAAACTCGAGAATATCGAAGCGACCGGTTTCCGTATCCAGTTCTATCATCGCGTAGGTGGCCGTCATCGTGGCAACATGATTGCCCAGCCCCAGATTGTCCTTGGCGACGCCAACCAGTCCGGTGCCGGCAACACCCTGCACGGAGGCCTTGGTCAGAAAGAAGATGTCATCGGGCATTTCCGCTCCGCTGTACTTCCCACCGAGATCGATGGCCCGCTGCGCGGCCTGGGCAAAGCTGAGATTTTGCGCCGGGTCGGCTTTCAGAAAGACCTTTTCATCGGCTACATCGTAATCTTCCGGCGTGCCGCCCAGGTCCATGGCGGCAATTTCCTGCAGTTTCACTTTGGCATCCATGGCCGCCACGTAGTTGGTTCGGGACATCGTGAAGGAGGTATTGCTGCCGAACTGCCCCAGGTTCCAGGGCAGGTGCTTGCGGCTGTCGCCGCGCTCGACGATACAGTTTTCCCAGCTGCAGCCGAGAACTTCAGCGGCGACCCGGGAGGTGGAGGCATAGGAATAGGTACCCAGATTGCCGACCCCGGTATGGATATGAAGCTTGCCGTCGGGCGTAATCCGCACCAGTCCGTCGAAACCGGCGGCACCGGCCGAGTGATAGGCCTGGCCGATGCCGATGCCAATCACCTTGGAACCCTTGCGTTCACCACTGCGGGCCGCCTTGCCGGCCCAGTCGAAGCGCTGCGCACCCATGTCCAGAGCTTCCTGCATATAGGCGCTGGAAACCTTCTGGCGGTTGGCGACCCGTGAGTTTTCATTGGGGGCATTGATCTTGCGGATGCTGAGACGGTCGATACCCAGTTGCCGTGCGGCCTTGTCGAGGATGGGCTCCAGGGCCATGGCGAGCTGATTCTGGCCGGGACCGCGCTGGGGGCCGCAGGGAGGTGTATTGGTGCCGATGGGGATGGCACGAAAGCGCATACTGGCCGGGGTGTAGACCAGTGATGTGGCTTCTCCTGCCGCGCTGTAGTCGAAAAAGCCGGATTTTGATCCGTTCTGCTGCACGATGTAGAGGTCGGCAGCGGTGACCTTGCCGGCGCTGTCGAAGCCCAGCTTGACCCTGCCCTGGAAGCCGGCACGCGCAGAGCCGACGTAGTATTCCTCGGCGCGGGTAATGCGCAGCATACAGGGACGGCCGATCTTTTTGGACATATGGGCCGGAATGGCCATGACCGCATAGGCACTGCCCTTGGAGCCAAAACCACCACCACAGAATTCAGAAATGTAGACCAGTTGGTCGGGTGGGACGCCGATCAGCCCGGCCAGTGCCGGCATCACAAAACTCTGGCTCTGGGTGGAGCCGTGCAGGATGCACTTGCCGTTTTCCCAGTAGGCAAAGGCACTTCTTGGCTCCATGCTGTGGTGCGAATTGCTGGCGGTGACGAAACTTTCATCCAGTACCAGCGCAGCTTCTGCAAAAGCCTTGTCGATATCGCCATATTCCCATTGGATGAAGGGCTCACCCATGGGCAGTTGGCCTTCTCCGGCGGCTGCAAAATCACGGGCGGTCCACTTGTGACTCTTCAATTGCCCGTTGCCACCTTCGCCTTCACCGGCACCGGCGGTGACCAGATTGCCGCCCTGATTGGCATCCGGCCCACCGGGATAAAGACTTTCCAGTGGATCGAGGGTAAAGGGCAGGGGCTCGTAACTGACCCGGACCAGTTCGAGGGCATCAGATGCCGTGGTTTCATCCACGGCGGCAATGGCCAGAATCGGTTCGCCGACGAAATTGGGCGCATTGTTCAGGATTTGTTCCTGGGGCGGGGGAAAGGACGGGACCTCATCGGCTGTCAGAATGCCATAGACTCCCGGCAGCTTCAGGGCTTCAGAGGCATCGATGTTGGTGACGCGGCTGTGGGGCATGGGGCTCAGCAAGAGTTTGATGAAGGCCATGCCTTCGGCGCGGAAATCCTCGGCATAGGTCGCCTTGCCGGTGACCTTGGCGTGGATGTCCGGCGGGGTAAAATCCTGACCGATCAGTTTATAAGCCATTATGCCATCTCCTGGGCTGCTCTGAGCACCGCATTCAGATAGTGATCATAGGCGCCGCAGCGGCACAGATTGCCCGCCAGCGCCTCCCGGGCCTGATCCCGGGTCGGATCGGGGTTCTTGTTGAGCAGGGCAACGGCCGACATGACCTGCCCGGGGGTACAGAAGCCGCACTGGGGACCCAGCTCCGTGATCATGGCACTCTGAACCGGATGCAATTCCCCGGCCGGGCTGGCAATGCCTTCAATGGTGGTGACCTGGGCATTGCGAACACTGTGGGTCAGCGTCGAACAGGAGTTATGCGGTACCCCGTCGATCAACACGGTGCAGGCCCCGCATTCACCCCGGTCACAGGCCAGCTTGGTGCCGGTCAGCCCCAGTTTGTAGCGCAGGGTCATGGCCAGGGTCTCATTGGGAAGGATATCAACCCGACGGACCGAGCCATTGATGTTCAGGGAGAGCAGCCGTTCTACCGATCCGGAAGCCGGGCCTTGCGTGCTCCTGTCGGAACAGCCACCGAGCCCCAGCATCAGGCCACCGGAGGCAGCAACGGCGCCGGAGGCAATAATGCCTTTGATGAAATTTCGTCGCGATGTGTTTTGGGGACGCATGTGATTGATGTCCTGATCAAGTTGGCAATTCAATGATTTCATCAACCGACAGGCCGACGCGAACGAGTGGGTAAGACGTGTCGATTGCCACTAATGTCAGGGATCATTATAATTGCCCTTCACAATAAAACAACACGGCAGCAAAAGCAGTACTTCGAATAAAAATACTTGTTTCAAGCCTTTCTGCGTTAATCAATTGAGTCTTTCCCGATGCCTGACGCGTTTATAGTCCGACACAGCCTGGCAGCCCGCGTGGTGCATTGGTCATTTGCGCTGCTGGTGCTGGTTCTGGCAGGAACCGGGCTGCTGCCGGCCTATGGCGTCAAATTCGACTGGCTGGGCATACACTGGATCAGCGGGGTGATTCTGCTGGCCTTGCTGGTATTGCATATCGTGCACGCCCTGTTGCGCAAGAGTCTGCATGCCATGTGGATCAAGCCGCAGGATTTTACTGCGGCCCTGCCCGGGAAGTATTCACTGGCGCAGAAGCTCATGCACAATACCATTACTCTTTTGAGCCTGGGGGCCGTGACAACAGGCAGCGTCATGCTGCTGAAAATCGATACACCCTTGTGGAAACGCAATCCCTATTGGCTTGATGCGGACACCTGGGGCTATGTCTATGTCGTGCATGGATTGGTGGCGATGGGCTTTGTCAGTGTTATCATGCTGCACGTTTATTTTTCTCTGCGTCCCGAAAAACGTCTGTATCTGCGTGCCATGTTCAAAGGCCGCATCAGTGCCACGGAATATCATCAGCATCACCAATTGCCGATGACTGAAGACGAGAAAGCAGCAGAATAAAGAATCCGGACTGACTACCTTGATGGACTGCACGGGAACATGATGAGCGACCAGAACGAGAATTTTTTTGCCGACAGCATCGAGGCCATTGAAGCCGCTTATGAATTCATGCTGGCCTATGCCGCGCAGGGGAGGGAATTCGAGGATGGCAGCGGGGGGCCTTCGATCCGGGATTTTCTTGGCAATCTGGACAAGGGTCTGGATGAAATAGCCTATGCCGCTGCGGAAAAAATCGAGGCCATGGAGCCGCAGATGGCTGTGCGAAAGGCCTTCGACGAGTTCAAATATGTGCTGATCAACGATGCCGAGAAGGCCCAGAAGGCGGTCAGAGTGGTACTGTCGCTACCGTCCATCAGCTCCCAGATGATTGACAATCTGAATGCCAGCGTGCACTTGCGTTGTTTGCTGACGGATATCTTTCTGCTGGACGAAGCGATGAAAACCTACGAGCGGACGCTCAAGACCGGCTTTTAAACAGCCTGCTAATTTTTCACATTGAGGCCGTGATTCATGTCCAGGGCGGGCTGATCGGCATCCGGTCTTCCCACGACCACGGCCGGGACACCCGCCACCGTCGTATGTGCATCGACGTCATTCAATACGACACTGCCGGCACCGACCTTGGCTCCTTCACCGATGATGACATTGCCGATGATGTTGGCGCCGGCGCCAATGAGCACCCCGGCCCGTATCTTCGGATGCCGGTCGCCCACGTCCTTTCCGGTTCCCCCCAGTGTAACCCCCTGCATGATGGAAATGTCGTCATCGAGAATGCACGTTTCCCCGATGACGATGCCGGTGGCATGGTCGATCAGAATGCCAGAACCGATGGTGGCGGCAGGGTGGATATCGACACAGAATTTTTCAGAGATTTGGCTTTGCAGATACAGGGCCAGCTGTTTGCGTCCCTGCTGCCACAGGGAATGGGCGATGCGATAGGACTGCAGGGCATGAAATCCCTTGAAATAGAGCATCGCTGTCGAATAATTCAAAACGGCCGGATCGCGCTGCCGGGTGGCCAACAGATCCCTGGTAACGGCAGCGATGATGTCCGGATCGGCTTCCAGCACGTCATCAAAGAGCAAACGCAGAGCGTTGGCGTTGATTTCAGCAGAACCCAGTTTGACCGACATCAGATCGCTGATGGCCCTGCTCATCGAAGCATGGCGCAGTACCCGGTTTTTCAGGTAGCCGCTCAGTATCGGCTCCCGGCTGATTTGCAGGGTGACTTCGTTTTTTATGCTTGTCCAGAGGTCTTCTTGCATGTTGGATCGGGCAATGCTTCTCGATTTTCAGGAATACGGCACTAGAGGGGCTGCGATTCTATAGCATGGGCTCTGCTGCCGCAATGTCAGGCCTGCGCTGGTATTGCTTGTTCTTAACTGCTATCTTCTGCTGCCCCGAATTTTCGACGGTTTTTTTGCAGACTGGCTTGAAAAAGTTCCCGGGTGGATTTTTTCAACAAACTGTCAGGGGTTTCGCAAACAGGGTGATTATGTCAATAAAACGAGTGGCGGTATTGGGCGGTGGGAGTTTCGGCACAGTGCTGGCCAATATCCTTGCCCACAATGGGCATCAGGCCTTGTTATGGATGCGCGATGCCGAGCAGGTTGAGATGCTCAATACCCGGCACGAAAACAGTGTCTATCTGCCGGGCTATCCCATTCATGAAAATGTGATTGCCAGTGACGATCTAGAGGCTGCGGTGCAGAAGGCGGACATGGTCTTCGTGGTTGTGCCCAGTGTCAGTTTTCGCGCAGTGGTACAGCAGATGAAACCCTTCCTGCCGGACAATGCCATTCTGGTGAGTTCCACCAAGGGCATCGAGGCCAACACCTTCAAGCTGATGAGTCAGATTCTGAAGGAGGAGATTCCCGCTGCGCGCATTGCCGTTCTCAGCGGCCCCAATCTGGCGCGGGAAATCGCGTTGAAAAGCCCCACCGGCTCGGTTATCGCCAGTGCTGATGCCGATGTGAGACGGGAGGTGCAACAGGCGCTCAGCTCGGATTACTTCCGGGTTTACGCCAATGACGACATGTTTGGGGTGGAGCTGGGGGGTTCCCTGAAAAATATTTATGCGATCATTGCCGGCCTTGTCGATTCGATGGGTATGGGGCACAACACCAGTGGCATGCTGATGACCCGAAGTCTGTGTGAAATGGCCCGGTTCGCCGTTCATCTGGGTGCGGATCCCATGACCTTCCTGGGCCTGTCCGGGGTGGGAGACCTGATCGTGACCTGCTCTTCACCTCTGAGTCGCAATTTTCGGGTGGGCAAGGCGCTGGGGGAAGGCAAGAGCGTCGAGACCATCATCGATGAACTCGGTCAGGTCGCGGAGGGTGTCAACACCCTTCGCCAGGTCAAGGAAAAGGCGGATGAACTGGGCGTGGACATGCCTCTGATGCGAGGTCTTTATGAAATCATTTACAAGCGGGAAACTATTGACCATATAATTGCATCACTTATGCTTGAGGAACAGGGGCTTGACGTGGAGTTTGAAGTTGGCAAGCCCAAAACGCTCGAACCTTAGGAGTTGGCATGAACGATGATCTGAAAGAGAATATCCTTGCTCCTGGCCAGTGGCTTCGAATTCTTTACATGGCTTTTTTTGGGGTGGTGTGCTGGTTGCTGGGAATTATCCTGAGCGTACTGATCGTTGCCCAGGCGCTGTTCAGCCTGATTACGGGAACAGACAATCCCAATCTGCGTCGCTTGGGAGGAGTCCTGGGCATGTATTTTTTTCAGGTTCTACAGTTCCTGACCTACAACAGTCAGGATAAGCCCTTCCCCTTTGCCGATTTTCCTGTCGTGGATGAAGCCGGCAATGAAGCCCCCGGGTCCCGGCAGGCGACACCCGCTTCCGACGCAGATGCAGGCAGCGACGTGTTTGCGGACATCAGCTTTGGCAGCGGGCACAACAATACTGACGAAGATGCCGGAAACAGTGGTGAGCAGGATGACAGGAACGACAAGGAACCGAACCGTGAATGAGGCAGTGGCTGTCTGAATCAAGGGCAGCTCTAAAAATTGATTGTGAGCTCTGCGCAACCAGAGCGGTGCCACGGCAAGGCGCCTTGCGCAGGTGAAGGCTGGTTGTCCTTTACAAGCAAGGCAACGCCGCTGTGGTGCCGCTCAGGCCGCGCCCTTCGGGGCTTTCAGGAAAAGCCCCCGGCGGCGTTGCGCTGCTTCGACGGGCAACCAGCCCGCCTGCATCGCGCGCCTTGCCGGGGGCTTTTCCTGAAAGCCAGAGGCCGCAAGCAATTTTTAGAGGTGCCCTCAAGATGAATCTATACCTTCTACGTCACGGTGAGGCTGAAACCCATGCGGCTTCGGATGCTCTTCGGAAACTCACCAGCTGTGGCAGTCAGCATGTCATCCAGGTAGGAAAATGCTTTGCTGCCAAGGCTTGCCGGATCGATCGTTGTTTCGTCAGTCCCTATCTGCGGGCGCAGCAAACCGCCTGCTTTTTTTTGGCGCAGCAGCCTGCCAGGCTTGAATTTGAAACACAGGAAATCCTGACACCGGAAGTCAGGGCAGCAGAGGTCATTGAATTTCTCGCGTCAGTGCCGGACGAAAACATCCTGCTGATCAGTCACAATCCTCTTCTTTCCGAACTCAATGCGCAGTTGACCGAGGGCAATATCGAGAATATGACGATTCTGGGCACCAGTGAGCTGGTCGCGCTGTCGCTCGCCATTCCCGCAAAGGCAATGGCCACCCGGCGTTTTAGCCTGAGTCCAGAGGCACATGCCAGGCAAGCGTCTGGGCGCTGAGCAATAATGGGCAGCAACCAAATCCTGAAGGCTCCACAGGGGCAGATATTTGCCATCAGAACCTGGGGTGATCCTGCGGCTCTGCCGGTCATTGCCCTGCATGGCTGGCTGGATAATGCTGCCAGCTTTGATGTGCTGGCACCCTTGCTCACAGACGTTTATCTTGTCGCCATCGACCTGCCTGGTCACGGCCTGTCCTCACACCGCAGCCATGACGGTGCATACTATATCTGGAGCTATCTCGACGATGTCCGGTGGGTGGCCGGGCAACTGGGCTTGACCCGTTTCAGCCTGCTGGGGCATTCGATGGGAGGGGCCATTGCCTGTCTGCTGAGCGCCCTGTTTCCGGACCGGGTCAGGCAACTGCTGCTGCTCGACGCCATTGGTCCGCTCGCGACAAGAGCCAGCGACGCGCCGTCTCAAATGCGGAAGGCCTTGAGACAGCAGCAGGGGGTACAGGCACGGAAGCCGAATATCTATGCCTCGGAGCTGGACGCCGTGACAGCCAGAAGCCGAAAGGGCATCTCCCGGGATGCCGCCAGAATGCTCGCCAGCCGCGGACTTTCGAAAACCAGCGGGGGTTATTACTGGCATATGGATCAACGTTTGCGCAACGCCAATCTGCTGAGTCTGACAGAAGAGCAGGTGGCCTGTTTCATGCGCCAGATCCAGTGCCCCAGCCTTCTGGTCAGTGCTGCTGCCAGCTGGCAGCAGGAGCGACAGTCTCTGTTTCGCTTGCGGCAGTCATACATCGACGGGCTGGAAACAGTGGAACTGGACGGTAATCACCATCAGCATATGGAAGCGCAGGCACCGGCAGTGGCGGTTCTGCTCAATGCCTTCCTGCACAGATTTTAGGCAATCAATGCCAGAAACTCGCTGCGAGTGCTTTGTTTTTCCCGGAAGGCGCCCAGCATGCAGGAGGTCGTCATCACCGAATTCTGCTTTTCCACGCCGCGCATCATCATGCACATATGTTGGGATTCGATGATGACACCGACACCCCGGGCATCGGTTTTTTCCATCATGGTCTCGGCGATCTGCTGGGTCAGATGCTCCTGTATTTGCAGACGTCGCGCAAAGACATCGACGATGCGGGCAATTTTGGACAGGCCAATGACCTTGTCACGCGGCAGATAGGCCACATGGCATTTACCGATGAAGGGCAAAAGATGGTGTTCGCACAGGGAATACAGTTCAATATTCTTGACGATCACCATTTCACTGGACGTCGTCGGAAACAAGGCGCCGTTGATGATCTTGTCCACGTCCTGATGATAGCCCTGGGTCAGAAACTGCATGGCTTTGGCGGCTCGTTTGGGCGTGTCGGACAGGCCTGGACGGCCCAGGTCTTCGCCGATATCCCGGATTATTTTGCTGTAAGCATCTTCCATATAAAATCGCTGCTTTCAAAGTAAACTGCGAACCCTACTCTAAATACAAACCAATATAAAGGCTTTCAGGTGGATTTGACATCAGTATCGGATACGCGACAGTGCCTGCATCGGATTCATCAACTTCTGGAACAGGCGGAACTTTTTTACGGGCATGGCACTGACAATGCCTGGGATGAGGCCTGCTGGTTGCTGGAAGGTGTTCTGCGCATGGGAGGATCAAGCCCCGGGAATGAACTGCCAGATAGCCTGGATGAACAGCAGCTGGCATTGCTGGAAGCCTTGCTGAAAAGCCGAATCGAGGAAAGAAAACCCCTGGCCTATCTGCTCAGGGAAGCCTGGTTTGCAGGACTTCCCTTCCAGGTGGATGAAAGAGTGCTGATCCCCCGTTCCCCGATAGCCGAGCTGATTCAGAACGGTTTCGAGCCTTTGCTGGCAGCAAGTCCGACGCGCATTCTGGACTTGTGTACTGGCAGTGGCTGCATTGGCATCGCCTGCGCGTTGGCCTTTCCCGAGGCCCTTGTCGACCTGAGTGATCTGTCCGGGGCGGCACTGGAGATAGCGCAGGCCAATATTGCCCGCTATCAGTTGCAGAACCGGGTCAGGGCCTTTGAATCGGACCTTTTCGACAAGGTGGCGGATTCTTATGATCTCATCGTGAGCAATCCGCCCTACGTTTCACGGCAGGAATATGCGGACTTGCCGGCCGAATATCATCAGGAGCCGCAGATCGGGCTGGTATCGGAAGATGACGGGTTGGCCATTCCGCTGGCAATCATTGCACAGGCAGCTCATTATCTCAGCAATACCGGGATACTGGTGCTGGAAACAGGGTATTCCTGGCAGGCGCTCAGTTCGAAACGCCCGGATATCCCTTTTCTCTGGCTGGACTTTGAACAGGGCGGGGAAGGGGTTTGCATGCTGACTGCCGCGCAGTTGCGGCAAGCAGCGTTGCGACCGCCAGCCTGAACCGTGCAGGGGGCCTTTGATGGTTGGCAATTCCCGGGCGCAGCCTGGAAGGGCGCATCAGCTATTACTTTGTCTGCCCGATAGGCTATAATGGCGGGTCATTTATTCGATTGAATTTTCACGGGTTTGTAATGTCCGGCAACACGATTGGCAAGCTGTTTTCTGTTACGAGCTTTGGGGAAAGCCATGGGCCTGCCCTGGGTTGTATCGTGGATGGCTGCCCTCCGGGCATGAGTTTGAGCGAAGAGGATATTCAAGGCGATCTGGATCGCCGCAAACCGGGTGCCTCCCGCTTTACGACCCAACGCAGGGAAGATGACAGAGTGAGAATCCTGTCAGGGGTGTTTGAAGGAAAAACCACGGGTACGCCCATCGGCATGTTGATCGATAACACAGATCAAAAAAGCAAAGATTATAGTAATATCAAAGATTTATTTAGACCTGCTCATGCTGATTATAGCTACACGCAGAAATACGGTTTTCGGGACTACCGTGGTGGTGGGCGGGCTTCTGCCCGTGAAACCGCAATGCGTGTGGCCGCCGGTGCAGTGGCGAAAAAATATCTGAGGGAGAGCCACGGCATACTGGTCCGGGGCTACCTGTCCCAATTGGGCGCGATCAAGGCTGAACGTTTTGACTGGGACGAGGTCGGCAGGAATCCGTTTTTCTGTCCGGATGCGGACAAGGTAGAGGCCATGGCCGCCTATATGACGGCCTTGATCAAGGAAGGCAATTCGGTGGGGGCGAGGATTTCAGTGCTGGCTTCGAATGTTCCACCGGGCCTTGGCGAGCCAGTGTTTGATCGCCTGGATGCCGAATTGGCACACGCCCTGATGAGTATCAATGCCGTCAAGGGGGTGGAGATAGGGGCCGGGTTCGGTGCCATTGAACAGAAGGGGACCGAACACCGGGATCTGATGAGCCCGCAGGGTTTTTTGTCCAACAATGCCGGCGGCATTCTGGGCGGAATTTCCACGGGCCAGGATATCGTGGCGCACCTTGCTCTCAAGCCCACATCGAGCTTGCGGATACCCGGACAAACCATTGATATTCATGGCCAGTCCGCGCAAGTATCGACCACCGGCCGGCATGACCCCTGTGTCGGTATTCGGGCAACACCGATCGCAGAGGCCATGATGGCCATTACTCTGCTGGATCACCTGCTGCGGCACCGGGCCCAGAATATGAATGTGCTGTCGTCGACGCCGGTGATACCGGCAAGCGCCTGAACAACAACCTGGAAACACGACTTTTAAATACAGAGAGCTCAGTATGGCTGGCAAAACACTTTACGATAAATTGTGGTCCTCGCATCTGGTGACGGAGCGGGAAGATGGCACTGCGCTGATCTATATCGACCTGCACTACATCCATGAAGTGACCTCACCCCAGGCCTTTGAAGGTTTGCGGCTGGCCGGTCGACGGCCGTGGCGTTCAGGTGCCAATCTGGCAACACCGGACCATAATGTGCCCACCACGACCAAGGAACGTGCCCGGGGTGTGGATGGAATCATCGATGCCGTATCCAGGGTCCAGGTGCAATCGCTGGATGACAACTGCCGGGAATTCGATATCAGGGAATTCAGGATCGATGATCCGCGTCACGGCATCGTTCATGTCATTGGTCCGGAACAGGGCAGAACCCTGCCGGGTATGACCATCGTCTGCGGGGATTCCCATACATCGACTCACGGTGCCCTGGGCGCACTGGCTCATGGCATCGGAACCTCTGAAGTGGAGCATGTGCTGGCGAGTCAATGTCTGGTGCAGAAGAAGGCGAAGAACATGCTGGTGCAGGTCAATGGCCGATTGAATCCGGGTGTTACCGCAAAAGACCTGGTGCTGGCCATTATTGGCCATATCGGTACGGCCGGCGGCACCGGCTATACCATCGAATTTGGTGGTGAAGCCGTCAGGAGTCTTTCCATCGAGGGGCGCATGACCGTCTGCAACATGGCGATAGAAGCCGGAGCCCGGGCCGGCTTGGTGGCCGTGGACCAGAAGACGATCGATTACATCAAGGGGCGGCCCTTCGCGCCGGTCGGGGCGGCCTGGGACCAGGCAGTTGCGGCCTGGCAGGATCTGGTCAGCGACGCCGATGCGAAATTTGATGCCGTGGTGGAAATGGATGCCGCCGATATCATTCCGCAGGTCAGTTGGGGAACCTCACCGGAAATGGTGGCTCCAGTAACGGGTCAGATACCTGATCCTGCCGCCCTGGACAATGAAAGCAAGCGCGGCAATTATCAGCAGGCGCTCAAATACATGGGACTGGCAGCCGGTACCCGGATCGTCGACATCCAGCTTGATCGTATTTTCATTGGTTCCTGCACCAATTCCAGAATCGAGGATCTGCGTGCGGCTGCCGCCGTCGTCAAGGGTCGCAAGGTTGCGGCAAATATCAAGGAGGCACTGGTGGTGCCAGGTTCCGGACTGGTGAAAGCCCAGGCCGAGAAAGAAGGGCTGGACCGGATTTTCATTGAGGCCGGCCTGCAATGGCGCGAGCCCGGCTGTTCCATGTGTCTGGCCATGAATGCGGACCAGTTGGGTGAGGGGGAGCATTGCGCGTCAACCTCCAACCGCAATTTTGAAGGCAGGCAGGGTTTTGGTGGCAGGACGCATCTGGTCAGCCCGGCCATGGCGGCGGCAGCGGCCGTGCACGGGCACTTTGTCGACGTGCGGACGGTGCCTCTGTTGTAGGTGTATCTGTTGTAGGTGTAAAAGCTGTATCACAGGGCCTGAGAGTCAGGACCTGAGCCCGGAATCTGGAGAAACGAAGAACCCATGAAAAAATTTATTGCTGAAGAAGGCGTGGTACTGCCACTGGATCGGGCCAATGTGGATACCGATTACATCATCCCAAAACAGTTCCTGAAATCCATCAGACGTAGCGGTTTTGGCAAGAATCTCTTCGACGAGGCCCGCTATCTGGACAAGGGCCTGCCGGATCAGGATTGCAGCCAGCGTCCCCTGAACCCGGATTTCATTGCCAATCAAGCCCGTTACAAGGGGGCATCGATCCTGCTGACCCGCGAAAATTTCGGTTGTGGTTCCAGCCGTGAGCATGCTCCCTGGGCCCTGGATGATTTCGGGATTCGCTGTATCATCGGCTCCAGTTTTGCCGACATTTTCTTTAATAATTGCTCGAAGAATGGAATATTAGTTATTGTTTTAGATAAAAAAATAGTTGATGATCTTTTTCGCGAAACCTTTGCCAACACAGGCTACACGCTCTCTGTCGACCTGCCGTCCCAGACCATTGTCCGGCCGAATGGCGAGCGTATTCATTTCGACATCGAGGCTTCGCGTAAAAAAATTCTCCTCGAAGGGCTGGATGACATCGCCCTGACCCTGCAGAGCGAAGCGGATATTCGTCGTTTTGAAGAACAGTGGCAGCAGAAATCACCCTGGCTCTTCACTGGTGCCTGAATTTTTAAATTTTGCGGGTTTCCAAGACGAAGCCATGAAGGTTGAATTATGAGCAAGAAATTTAATGTTGCCGTTGTCGGTGCCACCGGTGCCGTGGGCAGAACCATGCTGCGGATTCTGGAAGAGCGGAAATTCCCGGTGGATAATCTCTACCTGCTGGCCAGCGAGCGCAGCGCCGGAGAACAGTTCCGCTTCAATGGCAAGAGTGTCATGGTCGAAAACCTGGCGGAATTTGATTTCAACAAGGCGCAGATAGGACTTTTCTCTGCAGGTGGCAGTGTGTCTGCCGTTTATGCTCCGATCGCGGGAGCCGCGGGCTGCGTCGTCGTGGACAATACCTCCCATTTCCGTTATGAAGAGGATATCCCGCTGGTGATTCCAGAGGTGAATCCGCATGCCATTGCCCAGTACACCAGACAGAACATCATTGCCAACCCCAATTGCTCGACCATCCAGATGCTGGTGGCGCTCAAGCCGATCAGGGATGCCGTGGGCATCAAGCGGATCAATGTGGCCACCTATCAGTCGGTCTCGGGTACCGGTAAGAAGGCCATCGATGAGCTTGCCGGGCAAACGGCAAGGCTTCTCAATGGCTTGCAGCCTGAAATTACCGTTTATCCAAAACAAATTGCTTTCAACGTCCTGCCTCAGATAGACGTCTTCATGGACAACGGTTATACCAAGGAAGAAATGAAAATGGTCTGGGAAACCCAGAAGATTTTTGAAGATGACAGCATCATGGTGAATCCCACCTGTGTCAGGGTTCCGGTTTTCTATTCTCATTCCGAAGCCGTTCACATCGAGACCAGGGATAAAATTTCTGTCGAAGACGTCCGCAGGCTGCTGAAAGGCGCCCCGGGTGTCAAGCTCCTCGACAAGCGCGAGAATGGTGGCTATCCGACTGCCGTGGGCGAGGGGACGGATCATGATGAAGTCTGGGTCGGACGGATCCGCAAGGATATTTCGCATCCTCATGGTATCAATATGTGGATTGTGTCCGATAATCTGCGAAAAGGTGCCGCGCTGAACTCGGTTCAGATAGCCGAAGTGTTGATAAAAGACTATTTATAATGAATACTTGCGGCCGCATTTGACGTGAATTTCTCACTGCCGCAGTAGAATCACCCTGAGCCCGACAGGCTCCCGGGTGCAGCAGAGGCTTTCGCGTCCTCAGACTCAACCCGAGAGCAGGAACTGACCATGCTGGCGAGATGTAGAGTGATTTTGACAGTCCTGCTGGTGCTTGCGGGAACTGTCGGCGTGAGTGCCGCTCATGCCCTGGGCCTGGGTGAAATCACGCTTCATTCCTACCTCAACCGCCCCCTGGATGCCAGCATTGAATTGTTGCAGCTGGACGGAATGAGTGCGTCCGAGATTCTGGTATCAATCGGTTCCGAAGCGGATTTTTCCAGGGCGGGCATAGACCGTCCGCAATTTCTTGAGAAAATCAATTTCGAGGTGGAAGTTCTTTCTCAGACCAGCGGTGTTTTACACCTGAGCAGTACTGATCCCGTTGTGGAACCGTATCTGAATTTTCTGATCAATGCCCGCTGGCCTTCAGGCAGGTTGTTGCGGGAATATACTGTTTTGCTGGATTTGCCGGTATTTTCGGAGGCGCCGGCCCCCGTGGTGGAAAGAGCAGCGGCAGCACCCGTCCCGGAAGAAACCCAGGATACCGACAACGTAGAGCAGACCAGCCCCGAGACAACAAGAATTCCAGCGACACTTGTGCAGGAAGAAACGGTACCGAAGGTGGATGAAGCGGCAGCACTGGCCCAGACTCAGCTTCAACCTGAACCTCAAGCTCAACCTGAACCTCAAGCTCAAGCTCAAGCTCAAGCTCAAGCTCAAGCTCAAGCTCAAGCTCAAGCTCAACCTGAACCTGAATCTCAACCTGAATCTCAACCTGAATCTCAACCTGAATCTCAACCAGAACCGCAGCCCAGGCCTCAAGCTCAACCTGCGGCGGCGGATAACGGCCCGAACGAAGTGCTGGTTCGAACGAACGACACGCTTTGGCAGATTGCGCAGAATGCCCGCCCTGACAATACGGTTTCAGTCCAGCAGATGATGCTGGCCATTCAGCGCGCCAACGAAGATGACTTCATCGATGGCAACATCAATCGTCTGCGCAGTGGACGGGTACTCAGAATCCCTGCCATTGCCGATGTGCTGTCCATCAATCAGCAACAGGCTCTCGCTGCCGTGGCGATCCAGAATCAGGTACTTGCCAATGCTGGCCAAACCAGTGCTCCACCGCTGGCGGTCAATGACAACCCCGATACTGCCGGCCTTGATGATACGGGAGATGAACTGCGGGTACTCAGTGGCGGTGAGGCCAATGCCGGCACAGGCACTGAGCTGGGCGACACCATTGCCAGCCTGGAGAATGAACTCGCCATCAGTCAGGAAAATCTTGACCGCGCTCGTCTTGAAAACGAGGAATTGACTTCGCGTCTGGCCGATCTGGATGCACAGATTGAAACCCTGAAGAATATCATTGCCATTGAAGATGAGCGCCTGCTTCGACTCCAGGCCGAGCTGGCAGCAAACGCCGCGGTCCAGCCGGTTCCGGCGCAAGTAGCGGCCCAGCCTGCGCCTCCGGCACCGGCGCCGGGACTGTTGGGAACCCTGAGCAGGCTTTTGCAGAACTCCCTGGTATTGATTGGCACTCTGGTGTTGTTGGTGTCACTGGTGCTTGGTTTGCTGGTCTGGAAACGCAAGCAGGCGGAAGAATTCGAATTTGATGATTTTGACCCTGAAGAAGATGACGAAGATGAGGCTGAAAGCAACGGGAATGAGCCTGAAGATGACGATGACTCGGATCTTTTCCTGAGCGATGCCGAGTCTGACGATGATTTCGAAGAAGTATACGCAGGGGATTATATTGATCCTGATACAGCGCAGGATGATGAAGCTGAAGAGGACGACGTCTTGCAGCAGGACGAGGATGAAGAGAAAGGGGAGGAACGCACGGCGGCAGCTCCCAATTCGACTGTCGACATGGATCGGAATGATGATCTCGCTGCAAACGCTGACGAAAACCTGCCGGAGGACGAGCCCGCTGCAGTGATGACAAAAGCCGAAACCACCGGGGAAGAGCCTGCAAGTATCGAATTCAGTCTGGATACTGTATCGGCACCGGCGGAGGCTGCCGAGTCAAAGCCATCTGAACCCGATACTGGAAATCTGATCGATTTCAATCCGCTTCCCCACAATGATGACGGAGCTTCCGAACAGGGCCTCGATGATCTGAATGATTTTGATATTGACTTTGATGCCGACACTGACGAGGCGACATCGGAGGCAGGCAGGCCGGCTGATGATGATCTGGATCTGGGCAATCTGGATATCGATGAGAGTATTTTCAGCGGGATCGAAGAGGATGACGATGGAGAAAATCAGCCTCTGACCGATCGTGACGAAGTTTCCACCAAGCTGGATCTGGCGGTAGCCTATGAAGCCATGGGCGACCTGTCGGGTGCCAGAGAAATTCTGGATGAGGTCATTGCCGAAGGCAATGCCGAGCAAGTCGCCGAGGCACGCAGCCTGCTTGAAAGCTGGGATAAAGCCCAGGAGTAAGGCGGTGAGCAGAATAGCTTTGTGTGTCGAGTACGATGGCAGTGCCTATCGTGGCTGGCAGGCCCAGAAATCACCGCAGTTGCCCACCGTTCAGGAAGCTCTTGAGAAAGCCCTGAGCCGGGTTGCTGACCACCCTGTCAGAGTGCTGTGTGCAGGACGGACCGATGCCGGCGTCCATGCCAGTGCCCAGATCGTGCATTTTGATACGGAAGCCAGACGCCCTTTGCAGGCCTGGGTCAAAGGGGGTAATGCCTTTTTGCCGGGGGCAGTGAGTGTACGCTGGGCAAAGCCTGTCAGTCTGGACTTCCATGCCCGTTTTTCAGCGCTGAGCCGGCGTTATCGCTATATCGTTTACAACGATGCTGTGCGCCCGGCCTTGTTGCGGGATCTGGTCACCACACACCCTTTCCCCCTGAATCACGTCAGTATGGCGGAAGCGGGCCAGTTGTTGCTGGGTGAGCGCGATTTCACGTCTTACCGGGCGGCGGCCTGTCAGTCTTCGACACCGATGCGTCATGTCAGGCATCTGAAAGTGAACCGTTACGGCCAATATGTCGTAATCGATATCGAGGCCAATGCCTTTTTGCTCCATATGGTGAGAAATATCGCAGGCGTGTTGTTGGAGATCGGGGAGGGGCGGCATCAGCCGCAGTGGGCTGCCGAGGTTCTCGACCGGAAGGATCGCAGTTGTGCGGCCGCGACCGCGCCTCCCCAGGGGCTGTATCTGGTTCAGGTCCTGTATCCAGAACATTTTCATTTGCCCAGCGAAGAGCCGGGGCCGGCATTCCTGCAGGCAACAATGACAGGTGGGTGATTTTTAATAGGCTTGCGGGGCGGGTTTTTGGTAGACTGCGCGCCTTGTTTTTAGTGTATAAGCCCTGTGAACAGTACCCGAACCCGAATCAAGATCTGTGGCATTACCCGGCCTGAAGATGCTGTTTGTGCCGCGGATGCGGGCGCCGATGCCATCGGTCTGGTATTTTACGAGCCCAGCGTCCGCGCCGTGACCCTGGCGCAGGCCCGGCAAATAGTTGCGGCCCTGCCCGCGCTGGTAAGTGTGGTTGGGCTGTTTGTGAATGCCGCTGCGGCAGATGTCCACAAGGTTCTGGAAGCCGTGCCTCTCGACTTGCTGCAGTTTCATGGGGATGAACACGAGGCTTATTGCCGTAGTTTCTCAAAACCCTACATGAAGGCGCTCAGGGTCCGGCCGGGGCTGGATATCGCCCAAAGCATGGCTTCTTTTCCCGGTGCTGCGGCCATCCTGCTGGATACCTGGCACCAGGATCTGGCCGGGGGTAGTGGCCAGCCATTTGACTGGCGCTTGATTCCGGCACTTCCCCGCAGCCCCAGGCTGGTACTGGCCGGGGGACTCGATGAACAAAATGTGGCCCGGGCCATCAAGCTGAGCAGACCCTATGCGGTTGATGTCAGTAGTGGAGTGGAAAGCGCTCCAGGCATAAAATCCCGGACAAAAATAGCCGCTTTTGTAAACGCGGTAAACAAGGTGTTGTTGCAGTAGGACAGATGCCGGGAGGTAAGGCAGTGGCAGAAAGACGGGACAGTACGATGGATTTCGAGGGACCCGATGAACATGGGCACTTCGGTCCCTATGGCGGGATTTTCGTTGGCGAAACCCTGATGCCGGCCCTGGAAGAGCTCACCAGAGTTTATCGGAAGATGAAGCAGGACAAGGCCTTCTGGGCCGAGTTCGATTACGACCTGGCGCATTACGTGGGACGCCCCTCACCCCTGTATTTTGCCGAGCGCCTGAGCCGTGAACTGGGTGGTGCACAGGTTTATCTGAAACGTGAGGATCTCAATCATACCGGTGCCCACAAAGTGAACAACACCATCGGCCAGGCCCTGTTGGCAAAAGCCATGGGCAAGACCCGCATCATCGCCGAGACGGGCGCTGGCCAGCATGGGGTGGCAACAGCGACAGTTGCCGCAAGGCTGGGGCTGGAATGTCACGTCTTCATGGGTTCTGAAGACACCAAACGGCAGGCCGCCAATGTCTACCGGATGAAATTGCTGGGTGCGAACGTGGTTGAAGTCAATTCCGGTTCCCGTACCCTCAAGGACGCCATGAATGAAGCTCTCCGGGACTGGGCCACCCATGTGGACAATACCTATTACATCATTGGTACGGTGGCCGGTCCCCACCCCTATCCCATGCTGGTCAGGGATTTTCAGAGCGTCATTGGCCGGGAAGCGAGGCAACAATGCCTGATGCAGACCGGGCGTCTGCCGGATTCCCTGGTCGCCTGTGTGGGTGGCGGCTCCAATGCCATTGGCCTGTTTTATCCCTTTCTGCATGACCATGGTGTCGCCATTACGGGTGTGGAAGCCGGCGGGCTGGGCCTGGAGACCGGCAGACATGCGGCGCCACTGTCGATCGGCAAACCAGGCGTGTTACATGGCAACCGCACCTATCTGATGGAGGACGAAGATGGCCAGATCCTGGAGACGCATTCCATTTCCGCCGGGCTGGATTACCCGGGCGTCGGCCCTGAACATGCATGGCTGAAAGATATCGGGCGGGCAAACTATACCAGTGTCACCGACACCGAAGCCTTGCAGGCTTTTCGTTATTTGACCCGGGTGGAGGGCATTATTCCAGCGCTGGAATCCAGTCATGCGGTGGCCCATGCCATGAAGGTGGCGCCTGCCTTGCCCCGGGACCATATCATGATCATCAATCTCTCCGGCCGGGGAGACAAGGATATTCATACCGTCGCGACGATCGACAATATCACGGTCTGACAGAGCCGTTCCCAGGAAGATTTATGAGCCGAATCAAAGCTTGTTTTGCACAGTTGCAAAGCCAGGGCCGGAAAGCCCTGATTCCGTATATCACAGCGGGAGATCCCAATCTGCAGACGACCCTGGGTCTGATGCATGCCCTGGTGACGGCGGGCGCCGATATTATCGAGCTGGGGATCCCTTTTACCGATCCCTCTGCCGATGGCCCGGTGATTCAGCGAGCCGTGGAGCGGGCGCTGGCAAAACATACCCGGCTGCGGGATATCCTGCCCCTGGTGGCAGAATTCAGAAAAGAAAACACCACGACGCCCATCGTGCTGATGGGTTATCTGAACCCCATCGAATGCATGGGTTATCAGGCTTTTGCCAACCAGGCCGTGGCTGCCGGCGTTGACGGTGTCTTGACAGTGGACATGCCCCCCGAAGAATCCCATGACTTCATGCAGGTATTGGCGGCCACGCCGATAGACAGCATCTTTCTGGTAGCGCCCACGACCAGTGAGGAAAGGGCGGAGGCCATTTGTCGTCTCGGCAGTGGCTATGTGTATTATGTGTCCCTGAAAGGTGTCACGGGGGCCGGCAACCTCGATGTGGAAGCCGTTGCGCGAAGTCTGGAAAAATTGCGCAAGCACACCCATCTGCCCCTGGGCGTCGGTTTCGGTATCAAGGATGCCGACACGGCGGCCCGCATCAGTGCCATTGCCGATGCCGTGGTGGTGGGGAGTGCGCTCGTCAACAAAGTTGCGGAACTGCATGATGGAACAGCGTATAGTCAGCAACAATTGTTGACATGCGTCGCTCTTGTCAGTGCCATGCGCAAAGCCATGGATCAGCGTCAGTAGCAGCCATCAAGGCTTGCCCAAAATAAAGGTAAAAATTATGAGCTGGATTGACAAAATCCTTCCCTCAATCGTCAAAAAAGACAATGCAGGCAAGTCCAGAGCTGGGATACCCGAAGGTCTGTGGAAAAAGTGTCCTCGTTGCGAGGCCATTTTGTATCGCGAAAATTTGCTGGAAAATCTCGATGTCTGCCCGAAATGTGACCATCACCTGCGCATCAGTGCCCGACGCCGGCTCGATATTTTTCTGGACAAGGAACAGCAGGAGGAAATCGGCGCCGCCATCAAGCCCACGGACATCCTCAAATTCAAGGATCTGAAAAAATACAGGGACAGACTGGCCGCTGCCACCAGAAGCACGGGTGAAAACGATGCGCTGGTGGTCATGAAGGGCAATCTGAAAGGACGTCCCGTGGTGGTTGCTGCCTTTGAATTCGGCTTCATTGGCGGTTCCATGGGGGCTGTGGTCGGCGAAAAATTCACACTGGCGGTCAAGCGCTGCCTGGCGGAAGAACTGCCTTTGATCTGCTTTGCGACCAGCGGCGGCGCCCGCATGCAGGAAGCGCTGATTTCATTGATGCAAATGGCCAAGACCTCGGCAGCGCTGGAAAAAATGAAACAGCAGGGCTTGCTGTACATTTCCGTTCTGGTGGACCCTGTCTATGGCGGCGTTTCCGCCAGTCTGGCGATGCTGGGTGATATCAATATCGCTGAGCCCAATGCCCTGATCGGCTTTGCCGGCCAGGATGTCATTCGCCAGACGGTACGGGAGAAACTGCCGGAAGGTTTTCAGCGCAGTGAATTTCTGCTGGAACACGGAGCCATCGACATGATTGTTCATCGCAGGCAGATGCGCGATCGTATCAGTAGCCTGGTCAGCAAGCTGATGTATCAGCAACAGCAACAGGCGGTATAGACATCCGTGAGCCTGAATGACTGGTTGCATTATCTTGAGGGACTGCATCCCCAGGAAATAGATCTTGGTCTGGAGAGAATTCGTCAGGTTGCGGATCGCCTGCCGCTTGACCTTTCAAAGCACAGGATTCTGGTGGTGGGTGGCACCAATGGCAAGGGCTCCTGCATCACCCTGTTGACCAGCATTCTTCGCGCGGCGGGTTTGCGTACAGGGTCTTATACCTCGCCTCATTTGCTGCGTTACAACGAACGCGTATGCATCGATCAGGAACCGGTCCGGGACGAAGCCCTGTGTGAGGCCTTTGCTGCCGTCGAAGCCGCCAGAGGCGATATTTCGCTGACTTATTTTGAGTTTGGCACACTCGCGGCCTTGCTGCTGTTTTCTGAGCAGGCCCTGGACTATCTGCTGTTGGAGGTCGGCCTGGGTGGTAGGCTCGATGCCGTCAATATTGTTGAACCCGATATCAGCCTGCTCACCAATGTGGCCATGGATCATATGGACTGGCTGGGGGACACAAGGGAGCAGATCGCCTACGAAAAAGCCGGTATTTTTCGTAGCGCTCGACCCGCCATCTATGCTGAAACCGACGTGCCTGAGACGGTCCGGAATGAGGCTGCCCAAAAGGGGAGTGAGCTTTTGCTGCTGGGACGGGACTTTTCCTGGACCCGGGCGGAAGATGGACGACACTGGCATTGGTCGGGCCATGACAGCCGGGGCAAAGTGCTGTCATACCAAATGCTGCCTGCGCTCAATTTTGCATTGGACAATGCCGCCGCGGTGTTGCAGGCGCTGAGCCTGATAGCTCCCGACGTGGATGACGTCTCGATTCGCCGGGGCTTTGAACAGGCGCGTTTGCCGGGACGTTTCCAGCAATTCGAGCGAGCTTATACCTTGATTCTGGATGTGGCCCATAATCCACATGCGGCGGCCAATCTTGCCAGGAACCTGGAAGCGGCCTTTCCCGGACGCAAGGTGAGGCTGGTGATTGCGATGCTCAAGGACAAAGACAGTGCCGGGGTCATCAGTGCGTTGAAAGACCAGGTTTCCTGCTGGTATGTCGGCGAAATCAAACATGGCAGAGGTGCCCCGGCCAAAATACTATATAATCAGCTCCTTGACAGCGGGGCATCCTCCGCAAGATGTTTCGATACCGTACTCGATGCCTGGCTGGCTGCAGATTCTGACGCCCGGGCGGGTGTCGATCCGGCTGTTCCATCTGAACAGCACAACAGGGAGATTGTTGTGGTGACCGGTTCGTTCTATACCGTCACGGCGTTATTGGAGTGGCTTCGGACAGACGTCGGGCAGGGCGCCTGAGGACTCAATTCGACGAATGGGAAGGGAAGGATAGGGGCGTTCACCGCCTACTCGGGTGGCAGCTACAATCGGGGTTACTTTGAACGAAGCCACAAAACAAAGATTGGCAGGTGCGCTCATCCTGGGTTCTCTTGCCATTATTTTTGTCCCCGTCATGCTTGATGGTGAGGGGCTTTCGGTGTCTGCTCCGACTCGAAGCATTCCGGCGGCGCCTGAAATGCCGCCGGTGCCGACAATGACGGCCTCGCGACCGGCGATTCAGGCAGATTCACTGGCGCCAACCGACGCCGCTGCGACTGATTCTGACAGCGCGACGGTGCCAGCAGACGAAGGCGCAGCGGATGCCGGCGACGACCGCAGTCCGGCCCCTGATGCACAGACAAACAGCACAGCGGAAACCCCGGTTTTGAATGAGGCCGGCCTGCCTTCCGGGTGGAGTGTGCGCCTGGGTTTGTATGCCCAGGCCAGCAATGCCCAAACCCTGCTTGCGCGCCTGCAACGCGGTGGTTACAAGGCCTATATAAGGCCGGCAGCGGACGGCAGCCTGTCCGGGGTCTTTGTCGGGCCGGTGCTGAGCAAGACCGAGGCACAGCGCCTGCAACAACAACTGCACACGGAATTTGGCGAAGACGGCATCGTGGTGGATTTCGTTATCGACACTCCGTCCGATTAGAAAATGGGAGCCGGAACAAACTATGGCAACAATTGATATCGTGATCCTGGTGATTGTCGGTCTTTCCTGCCTGATAGGCGCAGTCAGGGGCTTCATCAAGGAGGCCTTGTCACTGGCCTCCTGGGTTGCCGCCATTCTGGTGGCCGGCCTGTTCAGCGCGCAACTGGCCGATTTGATGTCGGGTCTGCTGGACAATGCCTCCCTGCGGCGAATTATTGCCTTTGCGCTGCTTTTCGTGGGAACGATCTTTATGGGAACCGTGATCAACAGCCTGATTGCCAAATTGACCTCTGGCAGCAGTCTGCAGGGAGTCGATCGGGTGCTGGGAGGCCTCTTTGGTTTACTTCGGGGCAGTATTGTCGTTCTGGCACTGGTGTTTGTGTTCATTCCCTTCGATTTTACCCGGGACTGGGTCCGGGATTCCTTTCTGGTGCCTCATGCCATCAGTCTGATCGAGTACTTTCAGAATCTTCTGGAACCGACGCTGAGCACCGTTGTTTAAAGCAGTTTTGATATGGAGTGGTAATGAATGTGCGGTATTGTAGGCATTGTTGGAACGTCCAATGTAAACCTGGCCTTGTACAACAGCCTGACCGTGCTCCAGCATCGGGGGCAGGATGCCGCCGGGATCGTGACCAGTGATGACGGCAAGCTCAATCTGCGCAAGGACAATGGCTTCGTGCGCGATGTTTTTCACACTCGCCACATGAGACAGCTCACCGGCAACATGGGCATCGGTCATGTGCGTTATCCCACCGCAGGCAGTTGTGGACCAGCCCAGGCCCAACCCCTGTATGTCAATTCTCCCTATGGCGTCAGTCTTGCCCACAATGGCAACCTCACCAATGCCGCAGAGCTCAGTAAAGATATTTTCCGTGATGATTTGCGTCATCTGAATACCGATTCGGATTCTGAAGTGCTGTTGAACGTTTTTGCTCATGAATTGCAGAAGTTGAATAAAATGACTCCCACCGCCGAGGATGTATTTACCGCGGTAAAAGGCGTTCACCGGCGCTGCCGGGGTGCCTATGCCGCTGTGGCGATGCTGGTTGGTTACGGGATTGTAGGCTTTCGTGATAAATACGGCATCCGCCCCCTGGTGTTCGGCAAGAAAAAGACCCGCAAAGGTGTCGAATATATGCTGGCCTCGGAAAGTGTCGCGCTGGATTCCCAGGGTTTCAAACTGGTTCGGGACGTGGCACCAGGCGAGGCGGTCTATATTGACGAGCAGGGGCATCTTGAAACCCGGCTTTGCGCCGAAGACAGCAAACTGACCCCCTGTATTTTTGAGCACGTCTATTTTGCGCGTCCCGATTCCATGATGGACGGTATTTCAGTGTATAAATCCCGCCTGCGGATGGGTGAGAAACTGGCGGCCAAAATCAAGCGCCTGCGACCTGAACATGATATTGATGTGGTGATTCCGATTCCGGATACCAGCCGAACTGCGGCCCTGGAGCTCGCCAACAGCCTTGGCATCAAGTATCGGGAGGGATTCATCAAAAATCGCTACATCGGGCGTACCTTCATCATGCCGGGGCAAAGCCAGCGCAAGAAGTCGGTGAAGCAGAAATTGAATGCCATTCCGCTGGAGTTCGCTGGCAAGAATGTCATGCTGGTCGATGATTCCATTGTCCGTGGCACCACCTGCCAGCAGATTATTGAAATGGCCAGAGAAGCCGGCGCCAAAAAAGTGTATTTTTGTTCAGCATCGCCGCCGGTGCGTCATCCCAATGTCTATGGTATAGACATGCCGGCGGTGGATGAGCTGATTGCACATGGCAAGAGCGAGGAGGCGATACAGACCGAGATAGGGGCCGATTGGCTGATATTTCAGGATATCGAAGATCTCGTTGCGTCCTGTGCCGAGGGAAGCATTATTCCCATGGACTTTGAATGCTCGGTGTTTACCGGGAAATATGTCACTGGCGACATCACGGCCGACTATTTGAAGAAACTGGAAAAAAAGCGCAGCGATGGTGCCAAACAACGCAAATCGGCAAGAGATCATCGCAGAGATGACGAAGATGAGGATATTATTGATCTTCACAACAATGAATAGAAGATAATGATGAAAATTTTCGATTCGCTGAACAGGATGGGACGGAACGATAAATTTGATTCGCCCGAAGGCAGAGGCATTTCTTCTGTAGAAGCACTGGTTGATCAGGCAGTCGCCGAAATTGGCAAGGTCGTCCTGGGCAAGGAGAAGACGGTGAGACTGGCTTTATGCTGCCTCTTTGCCGGTGGTCACCTGCTGCTGGAAGACAAACCTGGGATGGGGAAGACGACATTGTCGCAAGCCCTGGCGAAAGTTTTCGGGCTTGCGTTCAGCCGCATCCAGTTTACCAGCGACCTGTTGCCGGCAGATATTCTCGGCGTGTCCATTTACGACCAGAAAAAAGCCGGTTTTATTTTCCATCAGGGACCGGTTTTCAACAACATCGTGCTGGCTGACGAGATCAATCGAAGCACTCCCAAAACCCAGAGTGCCTTGCTGGAAGCAATGGAAGAAAAGCAGATTACCATGGATGGCCAGACCCGGGCCTTGCCGACACCTTTTTTTGTCATTGCGACACAAAACCCGGCCAGTTATGCCGGGACCTATCCGCTGCCGGAATCTCAACTGGACCGTTTTCTGATGCGTTTGCATATGGGCTATCCGGACCCTGCCGCAGAACGGGAGTTGCTGAAGAACAGTAATCAGCGGGAAAAGCTCAACGCGATGAGTCAGTGTTTGAGTGCGGCAGATGTTATTGAATTCGGTCAAAAAATTGCCAGGATCAATATTAGCTCCACCTTGCTCGATTATGTGCAACGGCTGGTGGCGTATACCCGGCAGGATGAAAAATTCAGTCTTGGCCTTTCTCCCCGTGGCGCGCAGACTTTGGTGCGCAGCGCAGGCACCTGGGCGCTGATGCATGGCCGCCATCATATTCTGCCGGAAGACGTGCAAATGATATTGCCGGCAGTGGTGGATCATCGTCTGCGTCTGATGTCCGACAGTTCCGGGAAAAATTCAGAAAGCTATTCGCAGCGCCTATTGAATGAAGTCGACATTTTCGCCGACTGACGGGTGAATCACGATGACATCCGGACTTCGTCCATTTCCAGCAGACTCCATCAGCAGGCAGGTGAAACGACATTTCCAACACTGGGTAAGTCGCAGGATGCCGCCGGCACGGCGGATCGTTCTCGATCATCATAATATTTTTATCCTGCCCAGCAGGCAGGGCCTGGTTTTCTGCCTGGTATTGCTGCTGATGTTTATTGCCGCAGTCAATTATGAGCTGAGTCTTGGCTTCGCTCTGGTTTTTTTGTTGACAGGCATGTTTGTACTGTCAATTCTTTATACCTTTCGCAATCTTTCCGGCCTCCATATTTCTGCCAATGCCGGGCCGCCGGTTTTTGCCGGTGAAAATAGCTCTCTTGACATCGTCCTGAACCGCTACGGCACGAGAACACATGAGGCTCTGGAGTTGAGCTTTGAGAATTCCGGCAAGGCGGTGGCCGATCTGCTCGATGATAGTGAACACAGGGCCAGTCTCTATATTCCCACCACACGACGCGGCCTGTTTTCGCCGGGACGGCTGCGTATCACAACGTTCTTTCCCTTTGGCCTGTGCCGGGCATGGTCACTGCCGGACCTGCAAGTGACATTCCTGGTCTATCCGAAGCCGATTGCCTGTGATCTGGCATGGATGAGCAACCATGCCGGGCATCAGGGCCATAACAATCCCGGAAATGGTCATGATGATTTTTATGGCTTGCGTGACTACCAGCATGGGGATTCATTGCATCATGTGGCCTGGAAAAGTGTTGCCCGTGGGCAGGGCATGTTTACCAAGCAATTTGTCCAGCATGTGGATGAAAGTGTCTGGCTGGACTGGGACATGTTTCCAGGCATGAACATGGAAGACCGGCTTTCCCGACTTTGTTATTGCGTCCTCAAACTGGAACCGAGCGGGCTTGATTATGGACTTGTCATTCCTGGCATCAGAGTCGATCCAGGAAGAGGTGCTCAACATTATGGCCGTGTCCTGGAAACGCTCGCACTGTACCGGCTGGCCGATGAAGGAGCAGCATGAGCAGAAAGACAGGCAAACAGGAAAATCACCCGATCCCCCGGAATGCCCTGGTCTGGATTCTGCTTGCCCTGAGCAGCGTCATTCTGCCGCATATGGCTCGCATACCGGCATGGCTGGTGCTGTTGTTTGCGCTCTGTGTGCTGGGCAGAATTCTGATCTTCCAGGGACGCCTGTCCTATCCGGGGACTACACTGAAAACCCTTTTTGTCATGCTCACATTTGGCGCAGTGCTGGTCCCCTTCGGACGTGATATCTTTTCCAGTGAAGGCACCATTTGTATCCTGATTGCAGGTATTACCCTGAAGCTGCTGGAGATGCGCTACCGACGCGATTTTCTGGTGGTCATCTATCTGTGTTATTTTACCGTGATCGCCGAATTCATTTACTCCCAGTCGATTCCAATGAGCATTTACATGGCTTTTTCGGTCGTGCTGATCACTGCTGCGTTGATGTCCCTGACCCAGACCCAGGAATACCAGAGGCCACTCAGAACCCTGAAATTATCAGCCCTTATATTGCTGCAGAGTGTGCCGATAATGATTGCATTGTTTCTGTTGTTTCCACGTATTTCACCCCTGTGGTCAGTTCCTCTGCAAAGCCGTTCGGCAGTTACCGGTTTGAGTGAAAAGATGTCGCCCGGTGATATCGGCAACCTGGCCCGCTCCGCCGAAATTGTGTTTCGGGTGAAATTCGATGAGCAGATTCCGGCCAATGCCGATCTTTACTGGCGTGGGCTTACCCTTGATCGTTTCGATGGCCGGGCATGGACACGCCGGGAGGGACTGCTTGCCGAACGTCAATACCTGGGAAGCCAGGCGCATGACACCAAGCCCTGGTTTAACGATATTGAATACCAGAGCGAGATTGTGGATTACAATGTAATTCTGGAACCTACCGGGCAGAACTGGATATTTTCATTGAAAATACCTCGCATCAGGCAGGAAGGTCTAATGATGCGCAATGATTTTCAACTGGAAAATATCCGTAATATCAATCAGCGCTTCAGCTATGATGCCCGCTCCTATCTGCGTAATCGCATTGATCTGAAACCGGCGGCAAGCATTCTTCAGCGGGCCCTGCAATTGCCCCTTGAAGGCAATGAACGCAGCTTGTCCTATGCCAGAGAACTGAGGGCGCAAACGCAGGGTGAAGGTCAATTCATTGATCTTGTACTGAAAAATTTCCGTGAGGAAAATTTTTTTTACACACTGACACCCACCATACTGGGTGATGACTCGGTGGATGAATTTTTATTTGAAACCCGGGAAGGCTTTTGTGAACATTATGCCGGTAGCTTTGTCTTCCTGATGCGGGCGGCGGGTATCCCGGCACGAGTCGTGACGGGTTATCAGGGGGGTGAATACAATCCTTATGATGAGACCCTGATCGTCAGGCAGTATGACGCTCATGCCTGGGCCGAGGTCTGGCTTGACGGTGCGGGCTGGATTCGTGTTGATCCTACCGCAGCAGTCTCACCCCAGCGTATCAATCTGGGCAGCGAGCCAACGCTTCAAAATGATCAGAATTTTTTGGGGGATGCCGGTTTCTCGATGCTTCGCTTTCGTAACAATCGTGTGCTCAATGCCTTGCGGCTGCGTCTGGAAAGCGTTGACTATGCCTGGAACCGTTGGGTGCTCAACTATAATCGGAATCTTCAGCTTGAATTTTTCAACAGACTTTTTGACAATGTCACCACACAGAAAATCCTGCTCACTATGATAGGCATCATGGCGCTCTCAGTGTTGATGGTCGCAATTTTCGTGCTTCGCAAAAATGTGCGCCGGGAAATGGACCCCGCCACCAGAATCTATTTACGCTATTGTGACCTCCTGTCCCGTCAGGGCAGCCCCCGCCATATTGGTGAAAGTCCGCAGAATTATTGCTGGCGGATTGCCGCTGTGCATCCCCTGTGGGCTGCGGACATGGTGGCCATTACCACGGCCTATCTGGATATTGCGTTCAGATATGAAGCAGGCAACCCGGAAATTGATGCCAGGCTCGGGCAATTGCGGGAAAGGGTACGCCGCTTCCGGCTTGCAAAGCTCCGTCCCGGCTTACGGACGGGCATCTTTGAGGAAAATATATGAGCGCATCACCGCTCCCACTTGGCCGCTATCGGCATTACAAAGGCAAGGACTACAGTGTACTGGGTTTTGCCCGGCATTCAGAAACCGGAGAAATGATGGTCTTGTACGTCCCTCTGTACGGGGAGGGAGGATATTGGGTACGCCCTCTGAGCATGTTCAGCGAAACGCTCGAGAAGGACGGAAAAACGATACCACGTTTTCAATTGATCGTTTGAGCGTCAAGGAAGTCCTCGAGGACGAAATCGCGCAAGGAAGGCAGGGTCAGGTCTGCCGCATTGAAGCGTGCCTGTCCGAACTGGTGGGGGTCGGGAACGGCGACCACTTTCATTCCTGCTGCCTTGGCCGCTATCAGACCAGGGAACGAATCCTCGAAGGCAAGACAGTGTGCAGGGCTGACACCCAGTTTGACCGCTGTGCTCAAATAGACGGCTGGGTGCGGTTTGCCATAAGGCTCATCGGCTGCCGAACTCAGGACATCGAAATAATGCCCAATCTCCAGTTTCGCAAGAGCGGTGTCAATCATGCCATGTGGTGAAGAGGAGGCAAGGGCGATACGAACGTTTTGCTCTCTGAACAGTTGCAGGGTTTCATGAACACCCACCATGGCCTGCCCCTGGCTCGCTATCAGCCGGGTGACCTCGGCGATGATGGCCGCTGCCACTTCAGCCTGGCTCGGTCCCGTCCAGGCGTGCAATCGATAATAATGCCCGACGACTTCATCAATCCGGATACCGGTGGTTTGACGGCACATGGCCGTTGTAAGCGTAAGCCCCAAGCTCGCAAAAACCGTCTGTTCGGCCCGATGCCAGAAGGGTTCGGAGTCGATCAACAGGCCATCCATATCGAAAATTACTGCGTCAAGCATCAGGCGACCTCTGTGAACTCCTGGAATATTGGGAATAGGACAGTGGAAAACGTGATCCATACCGTAAATATGGACCACGCTCCGAAAGCCAGAGAACTATACAGCGTGTTCCGGGGCTTCCCAAGTAACAATTTTCATATACCCCCCCTTGAAAATATCCAGGTTGATCCTATCTAACACAGCAGCAAAGGCTCTGCGGAGGTTTGCGACAAGGTGCCTGATTCTTCTGAATAGGCGGTTTTGACCCGATATTGCTCATAAGAGGATATAAAGATGACAACTTTTGATTTTTCACCGCTGTATCGTTCCACCATTGGCTTCGACCACCTGGTTTCCCTGCTGGACTCTGTCGCCAGCAACGAACAGGTTCAGAACACGTATCCTCCCTATAACATCGAGTTGATTGATCAGGATAAATATCGTATCTCGATGGCTGTGGCGGGCTTTGTGGAAAGCGAAATCACGATTGAAACAGCACTCAATTCATTGACCATTTCAGCCAAAAAGGAAGAAAAAACAGAGCAGAAAAAATACCTGTATCGAGGTATCGCTGCACGCGATTTTCAACGTCATTTCAAACTGGAAAATCATGTCAGGGTAGACGCGGCGACCTTGGAAAACGGCTTGCTGCATATTGATCTGGTACGTGAAGTGCCCGAAGCGATGAAACCAAGGCAGATTCCCATCGCCGTCCGTGCCGATTCCGGCAAACTGCTGGAATCAGAATAGCGCGGGGCAGGACGGGGAGGTTTTGTCAGGGCAGGGAGGCCCGGCTCCGGCGTTTGTTTTTTGTTCGGGGGATGCTTTTCACACCACACCATAGGCCAGCATGGCATCTGCGACCTTGATAAAACCGGCAATGTTGGCGCCCTTGGCATAATTGATATAGCCATCATCTTCGCCGTATCTGACACATTTCTGATGAATGTCCGCCATGATCTGGCTCAGATGCTGCTGCATCTCATGTTCAGGCCAGCTCAGCCGTTCGCTGTTCTGACTCATTTCCAGGCCGGAAACGGCCACACCACCGGCATTGGCAGCCTTGCTGGGTGCAAACAGCACCTTGTGCTGTCTGAAACAGCTGATGGCGGCCTGGGTGCAGGGCATATTGGCGCCCTCGACAACGGCCAGACAATGATTTTCTGTCAGTGTTCTGGCATCGAGTTCACTGATTTCATTTTCTGTAGCGCAGGGCATCGCGATATCGGCTGGAATTCCCCAGGGTTTCTGGCCCTCATGAAAACTGGCGTCGAAATGGCTGCTATAGTCTGACAGCGGACCACGTTTGACCATCTTGATCTGTTTGATCAACAGGAGTTTGTCTTCATTGAAGCCGGCCGGATCATGAATGAAACCACTTGAATCGGAAAGTGTGGTGACTATCCCTCCCAGGCGCATGGCTTTTTCGGCGGCATAAATAGCGACGTTGCCAGCGCCGGAGATGACGATTTTTTTGCCCTCGATAGTCTGCTCGTGCTGACGCAGCATGTTCACCAACATATAAACAGCACCATAACCGGTTGCTTCCGCACGGATGAGACTGCCGCCATATTCCAGCCCCTTGCCGGTGATGATGCCACTGAATTTATTGGTCAATCTTTTCAGTTGCCCGAACATATAGCCGATTTCGCGGGCACCAACGCCGATATCGCCTGCCGGCACGTCCGTATCCGGGCCGATATAACGGCTAAGTTCCGTAATGAAGGACTGGCAGAAGCGCATGATCTCCCCATCGGACTTTCCTTTCGGATTGAAGTCGGAACCACCCTTGGCGCCCCCCATGGCAAGCCCCGTCAGACTGTTTTTGAAAGTCTGTTCGAAAGCGAGGAATTTGAGGACGCTCAGACTGACACTGGAGTGAAACCGGATGCCGCCTTTATAGGGACCAATGGCATTGTTGTTCTGAACCCGGTAACCGCGATCGGCCCGGATATTTCCGGCATCATCGACCCAGCAAACCCGGAAAGTGATGATTCGATCAGGTTCGGTCAGGCGTTCCAGCAACATTTTTTTCTGGTACCTTGGATTGCGATTGATATAGGGAATGATGTCGGACGCGACTTCAGCAACCGCCTGATGAAATTCATCTTCACCCGGATTGCGTTTTTTCAGGCCAGCAATAAAATTGTCGTAAACGTCTTTACTATTCGGATCCACGGGTGTCCATCGCTTGGATTTTATAAAGAGGAGGCAGCTTATAGTCAGATTTTTGCCCGCGGGATTTTTGGCGGCTGCCTTTTTGGATATCGGATATCTCTTTCAAGAGCTGGCTGCTGCGAAACTCGGCAGTGCCATGCGCCCCACCGTACAGTGCCTGCTCCAGACCATAAAACAGGGCTGTCAGCGTAGGGTTGTTACAGTAGTGTTTTAAATCTTCGAGAGTCCGGATATGCTTGTTGTCAAAATAAGCCTGCCCCCAGCGCAACAGTGACTGCCTGATGTTGTGAAGGTCATTCTGTTTGCAGGCTCCGCTCAGCTGTTTATAGGCGGCAGCGGGAGCAGGCAGATCGCGAACGAGCAAATTTTCCTTTTTGGCAGGCATAAGGGCCTCGAGGTTTCCAAGGGCCGTCAGTTGCCTGCGGCTGCGTAACCACAGCACGGTACTGAAAAGCCAGGCGAGCGCAAAGACAAGAGTGGCAATGATCCAGCTGCGCCCAAGTGCGGAGCCCTGCACAGAAGCAGAAGGGGCATTGCTGCCGGGATTGAACCGGGCTCCATCCGGGGTCATGCCAATTTGCTGGAATGCCTGGGTTTGCGGGGCGCTGGCCGGACCCGGGATCACCCTCAGGGTTCGTGCGGGCAGGGTGGCGTACTGCAGGGTATTGGTGCGGGTATTCCACCAGGGAATTTCAATGGCGGGCAGTTCATATTCGCCGGCTTCCGAGGCGACCAGAGCGGTGCCCGCCGAATGGCTCCCACGTACACCATCGCTATCGGCGGTATCTTCACGAACGGGTTGGTCAGGATAGAACTTGAGGCCGGGGAGAGAACTGTAGTCCAGCGAGGGTAACAGTGAACTGCTCAGTCCCAGGGCACTGATGGTGATATTGCGGGTGATGGATTCGCCGATGCTCAGCTCATCCAGAGGCTTGCTCCAGCTTTCCTCAATTTTCAGTTCGGCTGAAGGCAGCCAGGTGGCTGTTGCAGGAAAGGCCGCCGGTTTGGGAAGAACCTTGGCATGATGAGTGACGCTGGCCAGGTTGATCTCCCGCACGGAACGGTTGCGACTGAGCAGGCGGTTGAAACCGCCACCGATGGTGGCCGTAAAGTAAACGGGCGGGACAGTCAGTTCACCACTGGCCTGGGGAAAAATGACAAAGCGACGTTCCGTCACGTTATAACGAATGCCTTCGATCAGTTCCTGATAGCTGGTATCGGATCCCAGTTGCTGAACGACGGAATTTTCCACCTGAGGCGAACTGAGTTGTGCCCCCTGGTCGAAACCCGTGCTGTAGTAGAGCTTGATGGTATACAGGAGCTGTTCCTGAACATAGCTTTCAGTTTTACTGAGCGTGGTTTCGAGAAAAATATCGTTATTGGAATCACCGGAATTCTGGGACGCCACGCCGACCTGTATGGTGATCGGAGTCGTGGTCTGACCGCCCACACGCAGCGCCGGGATCACGAAGGTGCCGGTACTTTTGGCCCGCAGTGCAATTTTGTAATCGGTCCAGGATTGCACAGTGCCATTGACGTCCGAATAGGAATTGGTAATGACGGTACGCAGCGGAATAAAATCCTTTTCCAGTACGCTCAATGCCGGTTTTGCGTCACCCAGTTGGGAACCCACCCGGACAGTGAGGTTGATGACTTCATTGCTTGTGACCTCTGTCCTGTCCACAAAGGCCGACAAATTCTGCGCATAAACGCCGGAAGTTGCAGCAAGCAGCAGCACTGAAAACACGTTGAGCAGAGTTTTTACCATGGTTGTCCTGCCTGCTGTTCTGTCAAATCCGGATTGCGAAGTTGCTGAAGGAGTCTTTCCTGGGACTGATACTGGAACTTGTTCCTCAATAGCTCGCCGGGATCGTCCGGAATGCGTTGCAACCACTGCTGCATGGCCTGCTCCTCCTCTGAATCCGGTTGTTGACCTTCCGAAGACTGCGCCGGATCCTGCTGCTGTTCATTTTCCTGAGCCTGCTGTTGGCTGTCCTGCTTCTGACTATCCTGCTGATTCTGCTGGTTTTCCTGGTCTGCTGATTGCTGTTGGGAATCGTCCTGCTGCTTACCCTGTTGCTCGCTTTTCTGGTTCTGCTCACTCTCCTGCTTATCCTGGTTTTCACCCGAATTCTGTTCCGATTGTTGTTGCTGATTTTCCTGCTGTTGCTGCAACAGAGCCTCCACTATTTCCTTGTTGTGGCGGGCATCTTCGTGCTCGGGAGCCAGCGCCAGGGCCTGATCGTAGGCGGCGATGGCTTCTTCCAGATGGCCCAGTCTGGCCAGGGTATTGCCACGATTGTAATATGCATCAGGTGTTTCCAGAAGGGCAAGGTCTTGCAGAGCCTGTTCATAATTTCCGCTCTTGTAGTTTGCGGCGGCACGCCAGGAATCGGATTTGAACAGCGAGGCGGCCTGCTCATAGTTCTCTTCTGTAAAGACCCGGGCTGCCTGCTGATCTTTGCGCATCCAAAGGTCCTGCCATTCCCAGGCAAAGGCCTGGCGAGGGGGCAGCACCAGCGCCAATGCACAGATGCTGAGCAGCCAGCCCTGACGGAAGCTCAGGGCGGCAATGGGCAGGAGCAGCAATAACAACCAGGGCCCCTCCTCATGCCAGTCGTCAAATTCACGCGTGGATGCCACCAGGTTTTCAGTCTTTTCAAAAATGCTCTGATCCAGCAGGTAATCTATATCCGTATCCGTCAAAGCCGCATCGGAATAGCGGCCCCTGACGATCGTGATCAGTTCCTGCAGGACAGCGCTTTCCAGCCTGGGAATGACAATGGCATTTTGCTGATCGCGCAGGAAACCACCACCGGACACCGGGATCGGAGCACCTTGTTCGGTGCCGATACCCAGAACCGACAGGGTATGGGTGGACCCCTCCAGCGCTTCCTGGATCAGTGGGATATCATTGCGATTGATACCATCGGTAATCAATAATATCTGTGCCCGGGTAACCGCACTGTTGGCCAGCAGTTCGACTGCCGTGGCGATGCCCAGCGCCGGCTTGCTGCCCATCACCGGCATGATGTCCGGACTCAGAACCGGCACCAGATTGCGGATGGTTTCGACATCGTCGGTCAGCGGGATGACCGTATGTGCATCACCGGCATAGACGACGAGGGCGGTCTGGCCTTCCTGACTGCGTTTGTTCAGAATATCCATGATCTTGCGTTGCGCCCGGGTCACCCGATTGGGGCTGAGGTCTGTGGCAAACATGGACAGGGACAGGTCCTGGACGATCACCAGGGTATCTTCGCGTTCCTGTACGGGCACCGGGATTTGCCGCCAGGCTGGACCGGCCAGCGCCAGAATGGCCAGGCTCCACATGCCCAGCACGGCATACAGCACGCGATTGCGACCCGGAAACTGGTTTTTTTCCAACAGATAGGGCAGGAGCACAGGATCGATGGCCCGGCTCCAGTTCGATTTATTCTGATGGGCCACCCTGATCAGTAAAAACAACAAGAGCGCGGGTAGCAGAGCCAACAGCCACAAGGGCCGCAGAAAATGAAACTGACGGACGAATTCTGAAGTCAGCAAGTCCATATTCAACTCCCGAACTCTGTCGATGTTTCATTTTGCGCTTCCTGCGCCGGGAACAATAGAGCGCGCCAGGGAATTCTGAGCAGGCCAATGAGAAAGCTGATCAGCAGTGCAGCGCCAAGGGGCCAGTAAAAAAGGCTGATGACGGGCCTGAAGGTTTCTGCTTCCTGGTCGACGGGCTCGAGCTGGTCGAGTAGCTGATAGATCCTTTGAAGTTCCTGACGGTCTCTGGCCCGGAAATACTGCCCGCCCGAATTGACGGCAATTTCGGTCAGGGTGGCTTCGTCCAGGTCAGCAGAGGGATTGATGGTCCGTGGGCCAAACAGGGAGTTGCTGACGGAGGCATCAGCCCCGATGCCAATGGTGTAAACCTTGATATTGGCTCGTGCCGCCAACTGTCCGGCCTGGATGGGAGAGATCTCGCCGGCATTGTTGACCCCGTCGGTGAGCAGAATCAGTATTCGGCTGGCGGCGGGTCTGTCACGCAAGTGGCGAATGCCCAGACCCAGGGCATCACCAATGGCCGTGGCGTTTTCTTCGATGATGCCGATTTTGGCCTCATAGAGCAGGGTTTCCACGGTTTTGCGGTCAAAGGTCAGCGGTGCCTGGGTATACGCACGGGCGGCGAACAGGATCAAGCCCAGACGGTCACCGGTGCGGCGTTCCACAAAGTCGCCGACGACGGATTTTACTACCTCCAGACGATTGGTGTTCTGACCACCCAACTGCATGTCCTGAGCTTCCATGCTGCCGGAAATATCCACCACCAGCATCAGATCACGGCCAGTCGTGGGCAACTGTATGGGATCGCCAAGCCATTGCGGACGACTGCAGGCCATTACCAGCAGGATCCAGCCGCTGATGGCCATGATCAACAGCAAGGTATTGCGGCTGCGCAGACTCCTTGGTGAGGCCTGGAGGCGGGCCAGTGATCCGAAAAAAGGGACATACAGGGATGCTTCCCGGCGGATTGCCCGTGGCAGCAGGCGATTGACCAGCAAGGGCAGGGGAAGCAGGGCAAAGGCCCAGGGCCAGACAAACTCGATCATGCTGCCACCTTGCGGACCCCGAGGTTGGCGGGCGCCTTGACATCGATGTTGCGATAGCGTTTTTCCAGCCAATGTCTGACCAGTTCATGGAGGGCCTCGGCATCGGCATCAAAGACCGGACGATAAGCTCCATCGGCAAGCACCTTGCCCGGGCCCTGCCGAAAGGAACTACCCTGGTCCCAACTGTCCAGAAATTCCAGCCAGGCAGGGCCACTGATTCCGGCTACCGGGATATCCGGATAAAGATTCAGCGCAACACGACGCAACAAGGCATTTATCTCATTCAGAAAATCCAGGCCAGCCTGGTTGCGGCTGCTGTCGAAGGCGGATTTTTGCACGAAGGCCCGGTAACTGCGCTCCAGTTCCAGCAGAGCAAAGGCTTTGCGACGATGCCTCACCAGGGCCTTGAAGCCAGCTCGCGCCAACAGATATAGAGTAACGAGCAGCGCAGCCGCCAGTAGCCACCAACCGGGGGCGGGAGGCCAGAAGCCGACGGCCGGTGGCAGGTGAATGTCAGCCAGCTGACTGAGTGGATCCGGTGTCTCCATGTCTCCATGTTTCCAATTGTGCCAGTACGAGTTGACTGGTCCTGATGGTGATAAGCGGAATTTTAATGTTACTGAAGGTATTTTCCAGACTGCTTAAACGTTGAGTAAAATCCTGATGGTAGAGTTCCCTGATTTTACGGGCATGGGTATCGATGGAGCTTCTGTGGGCGCCATCGGTAATACTGTAGATGCCGGGCACAGGGAGGTTTGCTTCGAGCATATCATAGATATAAACGGCAGTGACGGAACTGTGCAGGGACAACTGCCGCAGATAGCGCAGACAGCTCTCGTTCAGGGTCTGAAAATCGCTGATCACATAGACATTGGAAGAGGGTCTGGTAATGCGATACAGCTGTTCCAGGGCTCGTTGCAGACAGGAAACATCGGCAAGCGATGGTGATTGTCGATGCTGAAGCAAATCCTGGTTATAGCTCGCCAGCGTGTTCAAAAAACGCAAGGCCGAGCGTTTGCTGCGACGGGGTTTGACGAGTTCCTGGTGTTGATCGCCGAAGACCACCCCACCGACCCGATCGCCATTGTCCACGGTCGTCCAGCAGATGATTGCCGCTGCCTCCGCCGCCACGACCGACTTGAAGGCAACCTGACTGCCAAAAAACATATTATGACTTTGATCAACGGCTATCAGCACCGGTCTTTCCCG